>DATMSZ010000047.1:0-4261 GCA_035565175.1 Pseudosphingobacterium sp. | reverse complement strand
GGAAGATCAGTTATTCCTTATATCTACTACATCCTGTTGTTGGACTTGGGGGAACTGAAATACTTAAAAAATATTATTTTCCGAATATGGGGTCGTTAAGTTATACACTTGTATTTCTAGGTCTTTCAATAGCCGCGTCTACTGCATCCTATTATTTTATTGAAAAACCTGCCGTAGTACTAGGAAAGAATTTGTTTAAAAGACCGAGTAAAGTAATGCTTAGTACGGAGAAATAGTGAAAATACTGATTTTTAATACCTTTTACTTTCCAAAATTTATTGGTGGAGCAGAGATTTCTGTACAGTTACTCGCTGAAAAATTAGCAGAAAATGGTCACGAAGTATTTGTGGCAACTATTGGCCAAATAGATCAGAAAGAGAAGATAAATGGAGTGACCGTTATCCGGTTAAAACAGCGAAACCTTTATTCTCAATATTATAATAAAAAAAGAAATGCACTTGTAAAGATATTGTGGCATATTATTGATTCATTCAATCCTTTTTATAAGGATATAATCGCTGAGATCTTGAATGACGTTCAACCCGATATTGTTCACACAAACAATATTCAAGGTTTTTCCCCTCTGATTTGGAAAATAATAAAAAAAAGAGGAGTACCCATTGTTCATACCCTACGAGATTATTATTTATTGTGTCATAAATGTAATATGTTCAATAACGGGAAAAATTGTGAGAGCTTATGTAGGGCTTGTAGCTTAACAAATCAATTAAAAAATAAATTTATTTCATATCCGGATGTGTATGTTGGGGTAAGCCAATTTATACTGAAGAAACATCAGTCTTGCTTAAAATTTTTGCCTGATCAATCTTTTGAGATCATTTACAACGGTGTCGAAGCGCCGCCGATTAATAATAAAAGCACCCAATTTCCAAAAATCACCTTTGGATTTATTGGTAGGATTTCAGAAGAGAAGGGCGCCGGATATTTAGTTGACCAAGTTTTGGAGCTAAAAAAGCCTTTTGCGAATCAATTTAGTTTAGTGTTTGCCGGGAAGGGAGATGATGAATATGTGGAATACCTTAAGGCTAAATTGGACGGAATTGACTACGAGTTTATAGGAGTTGTAAAACCCAACGAGTTTTATGAAAAAATAGATATACTAATAGTTCCTTCTAAATGGAATGAACCATTTGGACGAGTTGTTGTTGAAGCGTTAGCCTGTAGCATACCTGTTTGTTTAACTGAAAGTGGAGGTCTGAAAGAACTCCACAGAGAGGAATGTACTTGGCTTTTTAAGCCAGGAGAACAGGAGCTTTCGCCTTTGCTTGCAAATATCTTAATAAGTAAGGAGACAATTCTAGTAAAACAAGCAAAGGCAAAAGATTACGCGAAGTCGTTTACGGTTGATAAAAATGCAGCAAAATATTTGCATCTCTATGGGGAAGTGAATAATTAACGGCAAGTATAAAGCTTGCCGCTAATTATAGAGGTCGAAAGATGTTTAGATATAGTATTAGTTAACTAGTGCCTGTCTGGCATATATCTTAGGTGTATATTGTGTATAATGAATTAACCATTTAAATATTCCATAGTGAGCTTCCTGCCCAAATTTTTGAGGCTCATTAAAGAGCTGATAAATAATGGCAGCATGTACCTGAGGATTATTTTGGCATTTTTCAAGGAAGTTTCTGATAAAATCACTTTGTATTCTTTCGTCTAAAATGCCGAATTTATCGCGAGCATTAAATTCTGTAAACCAGATGGGCTTCGTAAATTTAGATGATAAAAACGTAGTGATATCATGGATGTTGAATAGTAGTGCGGCAAGTATTTCCATTTCGTCATACCATTGATAGCCAACAATGTCAAATTTAACGCCGTATCGTTCGAGCATCAACAAATATTCATAGTGCATCCAACCGGCGTTAATGATTGTTTTGGCATCCGGATCCATTGCTTTAATACCGTCATTCATTCCTTTTAGATAGGCAGCAATAATCTTGAATCTCCTTAAATTATAGTCAGATTCTTTGTCTCCTGTCCTAAAGGGTAAAATGCACCTATTATCAAGCTCGTTTGCAATATTGTAATAAGTGAAATCGGAACGATATCTACGTGCAAATTTGGCACCTAGTGCTCTGCCCCATCTATAGGATTCGGCTTCTGTATTTTTGAAGTTTAATGTTCGGGGGATTAACACCGGGAGTAATTTTATACCAGCCGTGTCGGCGGCTTTTTTTAACGGGTTATAGAGTCCAGGTACCGTTATCCTGCCGTCATTGTTGCGAGACTGCACATCTATTCGATAAATGCTCATACCCATTTGCTTTAGCAGATTGATTTGCTCTGATGCAGGAATACTCGTATAAGGCCTGGTGCCTAAAGGATGCCCATTAATACCAATTTCTAGCGAAGTGGATCGAAGCTTTGGTTCTACTGACATGATTTCGGCTGGTGGAGGCGCTGGTGTTGCTAATTCTTCAAGGTCGTCTTTTTTGCAAGAGAGAAGACATAAAAAAATACCAATAGTTGCTAAGAGTAAGCTGTTTCTTTTCATTTTAAGTGAAAGTGGATTAGGTAAAAGTAACCAAGCTGCGGCCGTCTATGAAATTGTGGGTTATTTGCTAGCATTTAGTTACTCGTTACGGTTGGATAAATAATTTTTTTAATCAAGGCTATGTTAACAAACGGACGGATCGGATCGGAATATTGTTCTAATATTGTGTATATCTGACACGCAAAAATAATTGATTTCTTTAGAACGGAAAGGCGTAACAGTATAACGTTCTATCTGTGCATTTCTGACACACAATCGATGTAAATACCTTCATGCTTTCATCGGGAAAGTTTTCTGTCAAGTAAAATATTTTTATAAAAAACATACTATGAACCCAACAAAAAGAGTGTTAATTACAGGTGCCGCCGGATTTTTAGGCTCTCACTTGTGCGATCGTTTTGTCAATGAAAATTTTCATGTAATTGCGATGGATAATTTAATAACAGGAGATTTAAAAAATATTGAGCACTTATTTAAACTAGAAAACTTTGAATTTCATCACCATGATGTTTCACAATTTGTTCATGTACCCGGGCAACTAGACTACATCTTGCATTTCGCATCGCCGGCAAGTCCGATTGACTATCTAAAAATTCCTATACAAACATTAAAAGTAAGTTCTTTGGGAACACATAATCTTCTAGGATTGGCGCTAGCAAAAGAAGCAAGAATTTTAGTGGCTTCAACTTCGGAGGTATACGGTGATCCTTTGATAAATCCACAAACGGAAGAATATTGGGGAAATGTAAACCCTGTTGGTCCTCGCGGCGTTTACGATGAAGCTAAGCGTTTTCAGGAGGCAATTACTATGGCTTATCATACTTTTCATGGATTAGAAACAAGGATTGTACGGATCTTTAATACATATGGACCCCGTATGCGGCTTAATGATGGAAGAGTATTACCAACGTTTATAGGTCAAGCAATAAGAAGAGAGGATCTGACTATGTTTGGTGATGGATCCCAAACTCGATCTTTTTGCTATGTGGATGATTTAGTAGAGGGGATTTATCGATTACTTTTTAGCGATTATGTGCTACCAATGAACATTGGTAATCCAGATGAGATTACTATCCGTGAATTTGGAGAAGAGATTCTACGATTAACAGGTGCTGATCAACAATTAATTTGTAAACCATTGCCAACCGATGATCCAAAACAGCGTCGACCCGATATCAGTAAAGCCAAAGAAGTATTAAAATGGGAACCAAAGGTTTCTCGACAAGAAGGTTTGGAGATTACTTATCGTTATTTTCAACAATTAGAGAATAAAGAAGAAGATTTTAAAGACTTTTCGAAATACAATAAACATTGGAATTTTATTGTCTAGTTAATTTTTTCCCATTTGTATACGAGCTAAAAAGCATCTGTTCTCGAATTTACATGTTGTTTCCCATTTTTTTTACGAAAATGGGAACATCTTAAGAATTAGAGAGCCTGATAGCATCATTTAGTAATACATTTGTACAGTAGTCCTTTGATTGTTTTAAAAATATTGATAGCTATTAAGTAAAATATAAGGCATCTTTAAAATTTGCCATTTGTTTTATGAAATTCTTAGAAAAAATAATATTATGAGTGCAACTTTAGATAGGGCTGTTATTGCAGATGCTTGCTGCGAATATAAGGTGTTAACAAGCAGTAGTAGAAAAGATTGGAATAATTATGTAAATAGGGCTTATGTGACTGACTTTTACTATACCTTTGACTATCATTTGATGGATAAACAGGGGGAAGCATTAT
>DATMSZ010000046.1:0-4330 GCA_035565175.1 Pseudosphingobacterium sp. | reverse complement strand
GTGATCTGTTTTCATTACTTAACTAAGATAAGTAGTGCGCAACTAGATACTAAACACTTATTTTAACCAATTCAGGTCTTATTTTGTCTTGTATTGAGCTTATCATATTAGGTGCATTCTTCCAAGCTATATACCGAAATTTACTTTTTATAATAAGTTGTATGAATACTACGAGCTGCCCCAGAAATCGAGTTAGTAAGTCGCAGAAAAGCCTTTCATTTCTTTAATGATTTTATCAAAAATAAAAAAACCTTGTTATTTAGATTCAATATAAATAGATTTGCAATAGACATCTATTTAGACTCATTAAAAATTATATGAACACAAAGATTTATGGAAAGACCCGTAAAACAAAAATTGAAAAACCCACTAGTTTGTCAGCCCTTTCACTTGTATGCTTATAAATTATATGCCGATTTTCCGAAAGATAATTTTTTTAAGCAGCGGTCCAATGTATCTTGGATGATCAAACAGCTCATTCATCTTATGAAGCAACCTATGAAAAGTATGATTTATTTACCGATTCTTTTCACTTGGATACCTTAAATCGTGTGCAACTTCACAATAACAAATAGTTGCATAACTGCAATCACCTAGATAACCGACGCCCAGGCCTAGGTATTCTTAAAAATCCAATTTCGAAATTCAAAAACCCTTAAAACAATCTGTTCAACAATTAATCGACCACACTAATGTTCACTAATTTAAAATTTAAAACCCTATTTCTCTCATTTTTTATTGCCTTATTTCTTTTTACGATTAACGTTTATGGCCAGTCAGCCATAGACGGAACTATTAAGGGGATTGTAAAAACTAACGACGATAAGCCTGCTGAATTCAGCACAGTTAACCTCAGCGGAAGGGGAAGCATAAAAGTAGATAAAGAGGGCCGTTATTCTTTTGGAAAACTTGAAGGAGGTACGTACACCCTAACCGTAAGTTTTGTAGGATTAAAGCCACAGATAAAGACGGTAACTTTAGCTGCCGGCGAAACCCTCACCGCAGATTTCACATTATCTGCTGATGCACAAGCACTCAATGAGGTGCTCATTGTTGGTGAGAAATACACCATTACCTCTCGAAAGGAAAGTGAAGATGTGGCTCGTTTACCGCTTAAAAACCTAGAGAATCCGCAAGTATACAGCGTAGTAGATAAAGAGCTAATTAAAGAGCAAATGGCTCTTACACTTGAAGAATCATTCAGGAATGTTCCCGGAGCAGCACCAGCGAAAACCGGTGCAGGTATGCCCTCCTTTTTTTCACGCGGTTTTCAGACAAGTGAAAATTTCCGTAACGGCATGGCCACCTACCTCCGAACAGGTATTGATCTGGCTTCTGTAGAGCGCGTGGAAACGATAAAGGGCCCTACTTCTACTCTATTCGGTGCACAGATGACCTCTTTTGGTGGTATCGTAAACTACATCACTAAAAAACCCTACGATACTTTTGGTGGTGAAGTAAGTTACACCATGGGGAGCTGGGATCTAAACCGTATAACCGCCGATATTAATGCGCCAATAAAGGCAGAAGACGGACTGCTTTTTAGAGTAAATGTAGCACGCCAAAACGAAAATACTTTTCAAGATCAGGGCAATAATGCGACTATGCTTGTAGCGCCAAGTGTATCTTATCAGGTAAGTGATCGTCTTAAATTGTTGTTAGATGCTGACTTCCTTTCTGTGAAAGGTATTACCCCAGCGGGCTGGTTTGTTTCGCCATCGCTACAAAGCAAAAGCTTTGATGAACTTAATTTAGATTATAAGGAATCGCTGAACGATAATTCATTGGTGAGCAAGCAAACATCCAGTAATATTTTATTTCAAGCTGAGTACAAGCTTTCTGATAAATGGTTTTCACAAACCAAATATGCCTGGGGGGGAGGAGCCTATGATGACTTGTATATCTTTGATTTCATCTGGCAGGAAGAGTTTTCCGTAAATCGAATATTACGCGCTTTTACGGATGAAAAAACAGCAAGAAAAAATTTCCAACAGAACTTTATCGGAGATTTCCATATTGGCCGGTTTCGCAACCGACTGGTAGTTGGTTTGGATTACCTTTCCAATTATCGCAAAACCCGATATGATGGATTAGGCTATGGTAAAGAAGGTCAAGTATTTTCTCCGGCTAATTTAAATGATCTTCCCAATACGCCTGTCATTCGCCTTGAAGACGTACAAAATGTGCTTGCCACACGTAACACCGGACAAAACATCACCAGAGAAAGCTCTTATAGTGCTTATGCTTCCAACGTTTTCAATATCAGTAATCAACTATCTGTAATGGCGAGCTTGCGTATTGACCGGTTTGTCAGCGATGGCACAACCAATACTTTAACTCGCAAAAAAGATGGAAATTATACCCAAACTGCCTTATCTCCGAAATTTGGTGCCGTTTATCAACTAGTACAAGATAAACTTTCGCTGTTCGGTAATTATATGAATGGCTTTAAGAATGTGGGGAACCGAATACAGCCCGATGAAACGGTATCCGTCTTTAAACCTCAACAAGCGAAACAGTGGGAAGGTGGTTTGAAAATTGACCTGTCCGACAAGTTTAATGCCACGCTGAGTTACTACAATATTGATGTAACCAACAGTACCCGCACAGAAGTACGAAATGGTATAAATTTTACCGTACAAGACGGAACGCAGAACAGTAAAGGTATAGAAGTAGAGATCATAGGAAAGCCATTTGCTGGATTTAACTATGTGGCAAGTTATGGATACAATGATAACGAATTTACCAAGGCAAATGACAATGTAGTAGGTAAACGCGCATTGGGAACGCCAGAACATGTGTTGAACATCTGGGTGAGCTATGCATTAATTCATGGAAAGGCTCAGGGACTGGGTATGGGGGTAGGCAATTCATATGTTTCTGATGCCTATTTAGACAACACCAATACTTTTACACTCTCTTCTTATAATTTACTTGATGCTACCCTCTTTTATAATCAACCCAGGTATAGCATCCGATTAAAAGCTAATAATATATTGGATGAGCAGTATTGGGTAAGTGATGGCTATTATGCGCGACCACAAAAGCCTGTCAACTTCATGGCGAGTGTAGCCTATAAATTCTAATAATTGAAATTTAAAGATGTCTTCTAGCTAATACGCTTGAAGGCATCTTTATTTATAAGATCAGTTTTCATATCCTCAATAAGCATCTTAAGGAAATAAGTTACTGAATAAACAAAAACGAGGCTCCGCCATTTTAAGAAAGATGACACAGCCCCATGGCTAAATGTTTTTAACTAGTTATTTTACGACCGTAGCCTCCAACTCAACTTTTAATGTTTCAAAAAGGCTATTCACTTCTAATAGCGTAAGCGCTTGCTTAATACCATGTTTAGCTATCCAATCTTGAAAAATAGGAAAATGAGGCCAGAGCTCGGCTGTTGAAGTTGTATAAATATTTAAGCGCACAATACCTTTGCATTCATAGCCAGCCTCTCCGATCAGTTGTTCCAGATTCTGTATGGCTTGAATTAATTGGGATTTCATATCGTCCGTACTGGATCGTCCATCCGCATCTATAGCCGCCTGTCCTGAACAATATAAGGTGCTTTCTGCGTGTTTTACCTCTACAGCTTGCGAATAACTGCGATCATCCTGCCATTTCCAAGGATTAATGTTTCTTGTTTCCATTTTTTAACTTTTTTTGTGCCAAAGAGACACTTATTTAAATTTTACCCTGCAAAGTTGCGGATAACACCTGGAATGGGATCTTGATATACCTCACGATTTCAAAGTGAGGTATATCACACTAAGGAGATAATCTACTAAGGGTTTCGCGCGAAACACCCAAATAAGCGGCCAGAAGACTTTTAGGTACGCGCTGAATAAGTGAAGGATATTGTTTCAAGAGCTGCTCATATCGTTCTTTCGTATTAGATGTTAGCCAGGATATTATGCGTCGCTGTGATCCAAGAAAACCAAAGTTCGCTTTTTCAAGGAAGAAACGTTCCATCTTTTGAAGCCCATCGCATAGCTTTTTGTAATCTTCGAGCAAAAGGCAGAAGACCTCCGTGTCTTCGAGGCACTCTAACGACATCGTGGCCTCCGTCTGCGTGTAATAGGCATAGAAATCGCTTTCCCACCAGTCTTCCATAGCAAAAGCAACAATGTGTTGCTTTCCTGTATCGTCTGTGTACACAAGTTTTAAAAGCCCCGAAACTACAAAATAATAGTATTTTACAGCTTCACCCTCTTGAATAAGGAATTGATGTTTCTTAAACTTTTTAATAGTAAAATGAGTTAGTATAAACGCAAACTCATCATCGGTTAGGGGTATTATTTTTTCTATATGTTTTCTAAGTTTTTCC
>DATMSZ010000045.1:0-5459 GCA_035565175.1 Pseudosphingobacterium sp. | reverse complement strand
GAATCCATTCTTCATATAAAACCGTATCGCTTTGGGGTTTTCTTCCCAAACGCCCAACCAAATAGAAGATTTCTCTTGAAATTTAGCCACTTCCAGCGCCTTCTCATATAATAATTGTCCGACTTTCTTGCCGTGATAGATACTCTTCACATAAATGCGTTCGATTTCCAGTGAGCTTTCATCCTGTAATTCAGTTTGCGCTTTACCCGAATTCAATTTTAAATAGCCGATGGCATTGCCTCCCTCCCATGCTATGAAAAAAAGTGAATCCGGATTGCTTAGCTCTGTTTGTATTCGCTTGTCATTAAAACTTTCCTCTAGATAGGTTCGCATATCTTCCGCTGTATTGAATGGCGCAAAAGTTTCGAAAAAGGTTTCCCTTCCGATAAGTTGTATGGTCTCTAAGTCCTCAAGGGTGGCTTTAACTATTGTTATCTCGTTCATTTTATAAGTTTCTGATGTAGCTTGCAATTTCTTTTTCGACAGAATTGTCACTCCTATCCAAGTGTTCTATTATCTTTTGGCGCTCTGCTTCATTTTTATTCTGACTTAACTTCTTTTGTCCCTGTAAATCGCCCACTTCTATTTCGAAAGCAACGATGCCTTTTACCATTCCTTTCTTGAATTTATCCGAAAGCCCCTTCCATTGTGCCATATAATTTTCGTCATAAAACTGGATCATTTGTTCCAACAGGTTAATTACAGCTGCTTCATCTTTTACGATTTTTGCCTTTCCATAAGCATGTACAGCGATATAGTCCCATGTTGGAACGCTTTCCTTTTTGTCGTAATGTACGGGCGATATATAAGCGTGCGGTTCGGTAAATATGACCAATGAAGTATTATTCTCAATGTACTTCGTCTGCTCATTAGCCATTGCGAAATGGGAACTTAATACTAATTTGCTCGAGCTATTGTCTATAAAGAAGGGGAGCTGGGTAGCGATGGGAATGTCATTTTTAATGGTGACAATCGTTGCAAAGCTGTAGCGCCTCATAAAAGCTATTTTCTCTGCTTCGTCTGTTACTCTAAACTGATTGGGTATATACATGTTAAGTATGTTTGTTGAATATCTCTTCCCGATTGACTCGAAAACATTATTAGTATTGCAAATTTAACACTGTATTGGATTACATTTGTAGTCCAATACATACAAAATGGATAGTCCAATTTTAAAACAATTACTTGTCACTATATCTTTTGACCGCTCGGCTGAAAGAGCTATATACCTACAGCTTGCGGATGCAATACAATCATTTATAAAAAAGGGCGAATTACGCGCCGGCCAAAAATTACCGAGCACTCGCTTGGTTGCGGATCTTTTACAGATTAATCGAGTCACCGTATCCAAAGCATATGAAGAATTGCAGATGCAGGGATGGCTAGAGAGCTTTGTTGGCCGTGGCACCTTTGTTTCTATGCATATAATTAACCAGGGGCCAAAGACAATTACGAGTAGTTTAAACACAACTTCGTTAAAAAAGGCGGGCTTCGTTTTGCCATCGAAAAACTATCCGGTTTACCTAGCTGACACAGCGGTACCTGAACTGCATTTGGATGACGGGTTTCCAGATCCCAGACTCGCACCGCTAAAAGAATTATATAGGGCTTATCGCACCCAACTCACAAGAGGTGGATTGTATCACAAATTTGGTAGTTACGGAAATCCGGCCGGCCCGCATTATTATAAAGAAGCACTGTCTAATTATCTCAACGAAACGAGGGGCATAAAAACCACAGAAAAAAATATTATTTCCGTAAGAGGTACGTTAATGGGGATAAACCTGGTCTGCAACACCCTGATTGCCCCTGGAGATGTGATTGTTTCGGGCATTCCCGGATGGAAGAGGGCGGAACATAATTTCCTCCATGCCAGAGCGAACCATATTGGAATACCGGTAGATGAACATGGATTGATAGTGGATGAGCTGAAAAAAATCTGCCAAACAAAAATAGTAAGAATGGTTTATGTTACACCGCATCATCATTATCCAACCACGGTATCCCTTCGATTGGATCGAAGACTGGAATTGCTAGGGCTGGCCAAAGAATATGGTTTTATCATTTTTGAAGATGATTACGATTTTGATTTTCACTATAAGCATCGCCCATTGTTACCTTTGGCCAGTGCTGATGAAAACGGATCGGTAATTTATTGCGGATCTTTCAGTAAGAGTTTCTCACCGGCTTTCCGTATGGGATATCTGGTAGCTGCTGAAGATGTTATTGAACATCTTACCAGCGTCCGTATTCTTCTTGACCGGCAAGGCGATCACATTCTTGATAATGCTATGGCAGATTTATTGAACGATGGTACTGTACAGCGCTATATAAGAAAAACGCTGGCCGTATATGAAGAGCGGCGCGATCTTTTTTGTAACTTACTTCATGATCATTTGAAAGATGCTGTAAATTTCACTGTTCCAGAGGGAGGCATGACCGTATGGGCAAGATTTTCAAAATCGATAAACCTTGATGTATTGGCTAAACAAGCCTACCAAAAAGGGTTGTACCTTTCTGATGGCAAATCTCATCAATATCCAAATTTCGA
The DNA here is from genome assembly GCA_035565175.1 of Pseudosphingobacterium sp. Classification (GTDB taxonomy): domain Bacteria; phylum Bacteroidota; class Bacteroidia; order Sphingobacteriales; family Sphingobacteriaceae; genus Olivibacter. Next base: position 2,908 of record DATMSZ010000045.1, on the reverse strand, counting down.
CTCAAATGCAATTAGACTTGGTTTTGCCTCCTCTTCTAAGGAGGAGCTTTCGAGAAGCGTTGAAATATTGAAAGGATTGGTTTAATAAATTTCGTAAGGCTTAGACGCATAGCGGACTGATATTATAATTTAAATGTCAGATAAAATTCTTTTTGATTTTAAAATATACTTTTTAGTATATTTGTAATCTAATTCAAAGTGAGATGCTAACAAAAGCAGAGAGAACAAAGCAATTTATACTAGAAACAGCGGTACCGCTCTACAATGAGAAAGGCATATCGGGTGTAAATATAGATGATGTGCTTGCCGCTACGAAGTTGACGAAAGGTTGCCTTTATGGTCATTTTGAAAATAAGGACGACCTTTCTGAACAGGTTGTGGAGCTATCACTCAGAAAAATTTTTGACCAGATGCGATTTGCTGTTTCGAAAGGAAAAACGGCAAAAGCTAAGGTCTTTGCTTTTTTAGATTTTTATAAAGACCCTATTCAGACATATATACCAGGGGGATGCCCTATCTTCAATACCGCTGTTGAAGCCGACGATAATTATCCTGCTGTGAAACAGAAGATTGCTACAATAATCAGAGCGGGCCAAGAAGAGATCACCAATATATTAAAGGAAGGAATACGCACGGGCGAATTTTCGGACGAGCTAAACCCAGCGGTGTTTGCATTTAAAATGGTAGCCGCCGTAGAGGGAGCTGTTGTGATGTGCAGGATCATGGATACCGTCAAACCGATGCACATGCTTATCAAAAGTCTAAAATCCGAACTGGAACAATACGAATCATAATTTTTTTAGCACAAAACCAAAAAAAATCCACTTCACACTAAAATATACTAAAAAGTCTAAAATTTAAAAAATTGACTGCTATGATTGACAATAAAATTCACCCCACGCCTACATAATAGGATTAAATTAGTCAATCGCGGATGTGACGCGAAAAGGGCTATCCCGATTGCTCAATAATAAATTAATAACACATTTTTAAAAAAACATATTATGAAACCGAGATGTAATTAACATGACATGCAATGATTATTGACAAGTATTTACATTTTCAGGTGTCAATGAGCTTCGCTGTCACTTCGGTTATTTACATGGAGCTCTCATGAACCATTAAAAAAAATAAAAAGATGAAAACATCAGGAAATACAGTATTCATTAGTGGCGGAAGTGCCGGAATTGGTTTGGCTATCGCTAAAAAACTTAATGCAGCCGGCAATAGAATTATTATTAATGGCCGTAACGAAGAACGTTTACAGAACGCTCTGAACGAACTCGATAATGCAGTGGCACTTAAGGGAGACTTGTCTTTGGAAGCCGATCGTATCCGCATCGCACGAGAGTTGACAGAAAAATACCCTGCCGTAAATATCCTCATCAATAATGCAGGGGCTGCATTTATGAATGATCTGAGTGATAGCAATAATAATGCAGCCGAGAAAGCATTTCAGGAAATCAACACGAACTATTTGAGCGTTATTCACTTTACTTCTCTGCTGTTGCCGCATCTACTATTAAAGGAGGAGGCGGCAGTGGTAAATATATCGTCGATAGCGGCTTACAGAGCAAACAAATATTTACCAACCTATTCAGCTAGTAAGGCAGCCCTGCACAGCTATACTCAAGGATTAAGATACACTTTTGCAGAAAACGAGCGTCTAAACATATATGAAGTCTACCCACCTTTGGTAAACACAGAATTTTCTGCCGAAATTGGTGGTGCAAATGGCATCCCCCCTTCTGAGGTAGCAGATGAATTATTTTGGGCGCTAGAAAAAAACCAGTTTGAGGTGCCGGTTGGAGATACCAAAAAAATCCATCAATTGATGGAGGAGATATCAGATAAGATCAACAGTTAGTTGATTTAAAATAATTCTCAAAAAAATGAAAGCATTTACAATTAACAAGTACAGTAAAAAAGGGGGTCTGCAACTCAGCGATATGCCATCACCAGCGGTAAAAGATAATGACGTGCTAGTGGAAATTTACGCAGCAGGTTTAAATCTTTTGGATTCCAAAATAAAATCGGGTGAATTTAAAATGATCTTACCGTATAAATTTCCGTTGATTTTAGGGCACGATGTGGCCGGCATCATCAGCAAGGTGGGGACAAATGTAAAAAAATTTAAAGTGGGTGATGAAGTCTATGCCAGACCGGCCGACCACCGCATTGGAACGTTCGCAGAGTTCATCGCCATCGATGAAAAAGATGCGGCTCTTAAGCCCCAGAATATTTCAATGGAAGAAGCTGCTTCCATCCCCTTAGTAGCACTTACGGCATGGCAGGTACTCGTGGAGCGGGCACAGCTTAAAAAGGGCCAGAAAGTATTCATTCAAGCTGGTTCAGGCGGTGTAGGAACTATCGCTATTCAATTGGCTAAACACCTGGGTGCTATCGTTGCTACTACGGCAAGTGTCAAAAATTTTGACCTGCTGAAAAAACTGGGAGCGGATACTTTGATTAATTATAAGACCGAAGATTTTGAAACGGTACTAAAAGATTATGATGTGGTATTGAACAGCCAAGACACCAAAACACTTGAAAAATCGCTAAACATTTTGAAATCAGGAGGCAAGGCTATTTCCATTTCAGGGCCACCTACACCAGATTTTGCCAAAAAAGTGGGAGCGCCTTGGTTCGTGAAAATTATCCTGTCGCTCATAAGCAGCAAAATCCGCAGAAAAGCGAAAAAGCTGAATGTAGATTATTCCTTTCTATTCATGCGAGCCCAAGGCGATCAGCTGGCACAAATCGCCGATTTAATAACCGCCGGGGTAATCGAGCCCGTAATTGACAAGGTGTTTCCTTTCGCACAAACCAACGAGGCGTTGGAATATATCGAAAGCGGGCATGCAAAGGGAAAGGTAGTTATCAAAATAAAATAGTGCTTTGTGCCAAA
>DATMSZ010000044.1:0-2918 GCA_035565175.1 Pseudosphingobacterium sp. | reverse complement strand
GTTTATGATTCCGATAATGTCCCTCCCACTACTTATGACTAAAAAGCTGTTTCCACTTGTAGCTGTCTTGATAAAATTTCCCGTTATTTTTTTTAAATGGGGTATTCTTGGTTTTGGGGGACTATATACTTGTATCGCACTTGCCTCCCTTTATCTGCCAGGTTGGTTAATTGCCGCTATTTTTCAAATTAATATTCTTGCAGGTATGTTAATTGCACCTTTCATTTATAATGATCACCGAAAGAAAATACCATTGAAAGCGCTGACCTTGTCTTTATTCATTGTGCTCGGCGTATTAGTAATGCAATTGGATCGGTTAACACACTTGCAAAGCATTCATTCGATTTATTTTAGTTTCCTCCTAATCTTAATTGGTGCATTTGTTTGGCCTATGGCAAATAGAAAACTATTAGTTGATTTAGAACAGAAAGGGATTAATCTGAATGCTATGCAAAGGGTCATGGGACTTACGGTAGGTTCAACCCCCTTGCTGCTTTTGTTAGTGTTTTATGCATACGCTCAATCTGGGATTGCTCCAATTACTCAGATACAGGCATCACTTTATTCAGCGGTCTTTTCAGGTTTTTTAGGTGGAGTCTGCTTTTATCAAGCTACACAAATGGTCAAACATAACCCGATAGCACTTGCAACAGTAGAAGCTACTCAAGTATTTGAAATACTCTTTGCTTTAGTTGGTGAAATGGTGTTAATAAATGCACCGATGCCAAGTAAATATGCTCTTTTGGGTATGTTGTTAATTGGTGTTGCTATGCTAGTGCAAGTCTTACTTGCTGTCCGCACATCACGATCATTTGCAAGTTCTATTGGCGGAAAAAGTGATTTCTCCAAAAATTAAATAACGGGCATTTTATTATTCAGATTATTTTGTACTTTTGCAATTCATCAGATGATATGACGAATATGGTTCTTAAAAGATCATTAGCAGACGAAGTGGCAATAAAATTAACCGAGGAAATTACTTCAGGTCATTATAGATTAAATGAGAAGCTTCCCACTGAGCCTGCGCTTATGAAACGTTTTGGAGTAGGACGCTCCACCATAAGAGAAGCCACGAAAATTCTTGCCAATTTAGGCTTACTACGGATTCAGCAAGGGGTAGGGACCTTTGTTGAAAGTATTGAATCAATCAAAGAACCGATAGATCAGCGGTTAAAAAGAGCAAAAATACACGATCTCGATGAAGTACGGCAACTGCTTGAAATGAAAATAGCAGAAAAAGCAGCCCAAAACCGTACCATAGAAGACATCAAATCAATTGAACTTCATTTAGCTGAAAGAAAGCGTACTGCAGAAGAAGGTATGCTCTTGGAATGTATTGAAGCCGACATTCATTTTCACGTTGCTATCGCGGAAGCTTCTAAGAATGAAATTTTAGCTGATTTATATAAATCGGCCTCTATACATTTAAAAAATTGGTTTTTGCAAATACATGCCGATACGAAGCCTTTCTTGGACACCTACCATCTACATAACGAGCTTCTCCAAAATATTGTTAAAGGCGACTCAAAGAAGGCATGGGCAACTGCAGCAAAAATTATCGGACATTTTTCAAAGTAGTCACAATATAAATTATCAGCGCATTTTACAAGTCAGTTATAAAAAAATTAATGGAAACACAAATTACTCCACCAAAAGAAATAGTCAATAAAACAGTTTTCTCAATTCTGTTTACTATAAGTTTTACACACTTACTTAACGACATGATCCAGTCGGTTATTCCGGCTGTTTACCCATTAATTAAAACAAATTTTCATCTTTCATTTACTCAAATTGGAATGATAACTTTTACATTTCAATTAACGGCATCCCTACTACAACCTTTCGTTGGCTTCTACACAGATCGCACTCCACGCCCTAATTCGTTGGCAATAGGGATGGGTTTTACGTTGTTCGGCTTAATTTTACTATCGTTCGCTTCAAGTTTCTTAATGCTTCTCGGCGCTGTTAGTTTAATTGGCATGGGCTCTTCTGTCTTTCATCCAGAATCATCGCGGGTTGCGCATATGGCCTCCGGGGGTAAGAAAGGGTTGGCACAGTCCATCTTCCAACTAGGAGGGAATGCGGGTAGTGCTATAGGCCCCCTTTTAGCCGCTATTATAATTGTTCCCTATGGACAAACGAATATTATTTGGTTCGCTTTTGCAGCGATTTTAGCCATTGCGGTTTTACTACGTATAGGAAAATGGTATCAGGAACACTTATATCTAAAGAATTTTAGCAAAGTAAAACTGTCAACCGATTCATCTCCTAGTTTACCCAAAAAGAGAATAATAACTTCGATTTGCATTTTATTGATACTTATTTTCTCAAAGTATTTTTATATGGCAAGCATGACAAGCTATTTCACTTTTTACCTAATAGAGAAGTTTCAGGTTTCCGTACAGCAATCACAAATTTATTTATTTGCATTTCTTGCTGCTGTGGCCGCAGGAACAATGATTGGTGGGCCGCTGGGAGATAGATTTGGACGTAAACATATTATTTGGATTTCCATTTTAGGTGCCGCACCCTTTACATTGTTACTTCCATATACAAATCTGTTCTGGACAGGAACTCTTTCCATAATTATAGGATTAATAATATCTTCTGCTTTTTCGGCTATATTAGTATATGCAACCGATCTTATGCCTGGAAAAGTAGGCATGGTTGCAGGATTATTCTTTGGCTTTGCTTTTGGAATGGGTGGCGTAGGTTCGGCTGTTTTAGGTAGGTTAGCCGATCAAACCAGTATCGAATATGTATTTAAAATTTGTGCATATCTGCCTTTAATTGGGATTATTACCGGCTTTCTGCCTAATATAGAAGGAAGAAATAAACGCACCAGGTCTTAATAGAATTTTGTTTTCTTTTTACAATCATAATAGGAATATTCAATCGTTTCTTAGCAGCAAAGAAAG
>DATMSZ010000043.1:0-37349 GCA_035565175.1 Pseudosphingobacterium sp. | reverse complement strand
CCGGCCAATAAGATTATTTTTTTCCTCACCTCCCACCATTCCCTTAAATTTCACCTTCGGATTGAGTGTAAATCTAAATCCCATTTTGAAATTCAGTCGTGTGCCACCGAGTACAAATAAGGCCTCGTTAGCTTTACTTGCCACGTCAATTGCCCCACGTACGTTTTTAATGCGCCATGCCGCTTTTCCCAAAAAATGGAAATAGCTTCTTTTTTCACTAAAGTTAGGCTTTCCATACTCTTCGACATCAATTCCATTGTACACATAAGCTTCTGCGCCATAACGCGCCGCATGATCACTCGACACAAAAACAGAGTTGATGGAAAAGGGGGTAGATAAGGGGCTATTGCCATGTATGGTGGCAATATGAGGTTTCTCGGTATAATTGTTTATAGGGTAATGAAAATGTACCACGTCTGCATCCGAAGGAATTTGGCTTTCTAGTGTTTGCCTTTCATCCCGCACAATTATTTTTCCATAATGGCTATATGATCCATCACTTACTAAATAGGTGACTTCATGCCCCATCTGGCTCAACTCTTTCCCTAACCACCAAATGATGCGCTCAATGGCTCCATATTTTAGTGCGGGTATATAAACATTCCCTACAAGTACTATTTTCATTCAAAATTTTAAAAACACAAAGATAATTTTTTTCAGACTTGATTCCTCCCTAGTTTTTGTCCTATTTTCCCGATAAATTTGCTTTCTTTGTTAAACTTTTACATTAGAGATGACCGCAGAATTAAAAAAATTAATTGAAGAGGCCTGGGAAGAAAGGCATTTAATAGAATACAAAGAATACCGTGAAGCGATTGAAACAACGATATTACATTTGGATGAAGGTACTTTACGTGTAGCAGAAAAAGTGGCTGGCCGTTGGCACACAAACGATTGGATAAAGAAAGCAGTAATACTTTATTTCCCTATCCGCCAAATGAATGAAATTCATGTAGGACCTTTTGTTTTTCATGATAAAATGAAACTTAAAACAAATTATAAGGAACAAGGTGTTCGCGTGGTTCCTCATGGTTTGGCGCGCTACGGTGCCTATTTAGCGAGAGGTGTTATTATGATGCCTTCTTATGTAAATATTGGCGCTTACGTAGACGAAGGCACAATGGTTGATACCTGGGCTACCGTTGGCTCTTGTGCACAAATTGGCAAAAATGTTCATTTAAGTGGTGGTGTTGGAATTGGCGGGGTGTTAGAGCCCGTACAGGCTGCCCCGGTGATCATTGAGGATAATTGCTTCCTTGGCTCCCGTGCAATTGTAGTGGAAGGCATACGTGTTGAAGAAGAAGCCGTGTTGGGCGCAAATGTGGTATTAACTGCTTCTACCAAAATTATTGATGTTACAGGTGATTCACCCAAAGAATACAAGGGCGTAGTTCCTGCCAGATCGGTAGTAATTCCCGGTTCATATACCAAAAAGTTTCCTGCTGGTGAATACCAAGTGCCCTGCGCGTTGATTATTGGTCAAAGAAAGGAATCAACAGATAAAAAAACCTCTCTTAACAATGCATTGAGAGACCATAGTGTTGCTGTATAGCAATGAAAATATTGGGGGCGTCTAAAACATCGTCATTTCGAACGAAACGTTTGAAGTCGAGAAATCTTTATCGGTAATTACCTCTTTATCAGATTTCTCCATTAGGCTTTGCTTTAGTCGAAATGACGATTACAGACTTTTAGACACCCCTCCCTTTTAGAGGTAATTTTAATCGATATAAAATGCCTGATTTACCTAGTAGCTGTTCGCTCATCATTTCCACTTATAACTGGCCGGAAGCACTGGAGCTTACATTAAAGAGCATTATACGTCAAGATAGAATGCCTGACGAAGTAATCATTGCTGATGACGGCTCTACAGACCTTACGCGGTCTTTAATTAATCACTACAAGAGCAGTTTCCCTACCAATTTAATTCATATCTGGCATGAAGATCAAGGATTTAGACTAGCTAGTATTCGGAATAAAGCTTTTGCAGCTTCTACTAAGGATTACATTATACAGATCGATGGCGACATCATCTTGCATCCCAAGTTTGTTACTGATCATTTAGCGTTTGCCAAACAGAACTGTTTACTACAAGGATCAAGGGTGATGCTTGGCAAAAACAGGTCGAAAATTTTATTAAAACAAAAAGAAACACATATATCCTTTTTTAATGCCGATATAAAAAGACGCGAAAATGGAATCAGGTGCCTTGCTCTATCTAACTACTTATTAACAAGATACAAAAACAGATACCCCATTTATTATGCGCGAGGAGCGAATATGTCTTTTTGGAAAGAAGATATTTTAAAGGTTAACGGATACAATGAAAGTTTTGAAGGTTGGGGCCATGAAGACAGCGACCTAACATTAAGGTTGTTAAATAATGGCGTTAAAAAATATATATTAAAGTTTAGCGCTATCGCTTACCATCTTTTTCATCCGGAAAATAAATCGACAGAAAGAGAATTGATCAACAAAAAACTTCTCGAAGAAACCTATCAAAATAAAGTTATTTGGACTCAGAACGGTTTGAGTAAGTATTTAACGAATCATGAATACAAATAGGTTGCCCACTTCTACGCTTATCATTGCCACCTATAATTGGCCAAAGGCGCTTGAAAAGTGTCTACAAAGTGCCTTTATGCAAACAATATTGCCCGATGAAATCATTATTGCTGATGATGGTTCGGGAGAGGAAACTAAACAGCTGATCGATGAGCTCACGCTGCGTTCGCCGATACCTATCAATCATATATGGCACCCTGATGATGGTTTTAGATTGAGTGAGATAAGAAACAAGGCTATTGCAACCGCGCAGTTTGACTATATTATTCAAATCGATGGAGATATCATCATGGAGAAGCATTTTATTCAAGATCATCTACAAATGGCTAAACCAAATGCTTTTATCTGTGGAAGCCGCGTAAAGCTGGAAGAGCTTCCCAGTAAAAAGATATTTGCGCAGAACGGCCTTTCCATTAGCAAAAGAGAAATGTCATTGGGATATGTATTGAATAGCTTCAGGTCTCCGCTATTGGGGCAACTATTGGCAGATCGTTATAAACGCAATCAACCGACTGTTTTGAGAGGTTGTAATATGTCTTTTTGGAAGAGCGATCTAATAAGTATCAATGGCTATAACAATGACATTACCGGTTGGGGCAGTGAAGATGCAGAGCTAGCTGTACGGTTAATAAATAGTGGCTTAAAAAAAAGATTTCTCAAATTTATGGGAATAGTTTTTCATATTTACCATAAAGAAAGCGACAGAGCTAATCAACCTAAGAATAAACAAATACTCAAGGAAGCTATTGAAAACAGAACCACTTGGGTGAAAAATGGAATTAAAAAAGAACATGATCATGAAGGAAGATCTATCTAAGGCCCTTGAAACACTTAGATCTGGAGGAATTATACTCTATCCAACTGATACCATATGGGGTGTGGGCTGCGATGCAACGAATCCCGAAGCAGTAGAAAAAGTTTATGCATTAAAAGGACGTGCAAAGGATAAAAGCCTTATCATTTTGCTTGAAAATGATAACCGGCTGGCGAGTTACGTTAATGAGATTCCAGACGTTGCTTATCAACTGATTGAGCTCTCTGAAAAACCGCTGACCATTATTTATTCAAAGGCTAAAAATTTAGCGACAAACCTAATAGCAGAGGACGGCAGTATAGGCATCCGCATCGTTAAGCATCCTTTTTGTGAACAGTTAATTCAACGCTTTAAAAAGCCCATAGTATCCACCTCCGCAAACATAAGCGGTGCACCATCGCCCAAGAATTTCAATGACATAAGTGATGAAATTAAGGATGGAGTAGATTATATCGTACAATTTGGACAGGATGATCTCACCCCTAAACAAGCATCTACTATCATGAAGCTGGATCCCAGCGGTGCTTTTAGTTTCATCAGAAAATAAGCAGAGAGCTTAAAGTATAAAGCAGAAAGCCTATAACTCAGAGATTTAATGAACGCCTTATCTTGCTTCTTGATACTTGTGTCCGATGTCTCGATAGTAATAACAATTTTCGTATTTTTGCCGAACAGATGAAAGAACACCTGCAACTACCGATTTTTGAGGAATTAAGCAATCTAGCACACCAACACAAAGTAGAGATTTATGTTATAGGCGGCTATGTTCGCGATCGATTGATGAACAGATCCTTCAAAAATGACATCGATATACTGGTTGTTGGTAGCGGTATCGACTTTGCCCAAAAGGTTGGAGAACACTTTAAAACAAAAGTATCTGTATTCCAGAATTTTGGCACTGCTATGTTACGTTATGAACGTATCGATATTGAGTTTGTAGGGGCAAGAAAGGAATCTTACAGAAAGGACTCCCGTAAGCCTATAGTGGAGAATGGAACATTGGCTGATGACCAGAAAAGGCGAGATTTCACTATTAATGCAATGGCTTTAAGCTTAAACAAAAGTAATTACGGTGAACTCCTCGATCCATTTAATGGCATCAAAGATATACAAATACGCACTATCCGCACACCCTTGGATCCACAAGAGACTTTTTCCGACGATCCTTTACGTATGATGCGTGCAATACGTTTTGCCACGCAATTGAAATTTAAAATCGACTCCGTTACATTTAATGCCATCAAGACACAAAGGGAACGCATCAAAATAATCTCTCGCGAACGCATTACTGATGAACTTAATAAAATCATATTAGCAGACAAACCTAGTATCGGTTTTAACTACCTGTTCGACACGGGGCTGCTTCCGCTTATATTCCCCTTGATGTCGCAGCTTGTTGGTGTAGAAATCATAAACGGGAAAGGACACAAAGATAATTTTTACCATACCTTAGAGGTGCTGGATAATATTGCGGAATTAAGTGACGACCTGTGGCTTAGATGGGCTGCCATATTACACGACATAGCTAAGCCGGCCACAAAACGCTTTGATAAAAAAGTGGGTTGGACATTTCATGGCCATGAGGATAAAGGCGCCAGAATGGTACCCAAAATATTTGCCGACCTAAAACTTCCACTTAACGATAAAATGAAGTTTGTGCAAAAGTTAGTGCTCCTTCACCTCCGGCCAATCGTATTAGCGCAGGATATCGTCACCGACTCCGCTGTACGTAGATTGTTGTATGAGGCCGGCAATGATATTGATGACCTAATGAAGCTGTGCCACGCTGATGTCACCACTAAAAATGAATACAAAAGAAAAAAATATCGCGAAAATTTTGAACTGGTAAAACAAAAGCTGAAAGATGTAGAAGAGCGCGATCAAATGAGAAATTGGCAACCTCCTATATCGGGAGACGATATTATGAAAGCATTTGGAATCTCCCCTGGACGTGAAGTCGGTTTAATAAAGAAAGCTATCCGGGAGGCAATATTGGAAGGAGATATCAAAAATAATCGAGAAGAGGCATTACACTTTATGAAAGAGAAAGGTAAAGAACTCGGACTGACAATGCTTCATTCTTAATGGCAACTTTTACTTTTTACTTTTTACTTTTTACTTTTTTAGTGATATTAGCGGTCTAGAAACAAACAAGGATATTTCACCATGGCTATTTATAGGTTTAGAGTTACTTTTGAGGATTATGACGATATTATTCGTGAAATAGACGTGCTTTCTACCCACACGTTTTTAGACCTGCATCAGGCAATCCATCAATCAACAGAATATAATCCGGAAGTTTCTTCCTCCTTTTACATAAGTAACGAACAATGGATGAAGGGTGAAGAGATTGCATACCTCCCTAGTGCACGAAAGAAGGAAAGAGGGATAGCACTCATGGAAAATGCAAAGCTCAACAAATTCATTGATGACCCCCATCAGAAATTTTATTACACGTATAATTTCGATCGGCCGTTTGACTTTCACGTGCAGCTAATTAAAATATTACAAGAAGAAAGTGGTAAAAAATACCCTTTAACTAGTAAATCGGTGGGATTGGCACCCAAGCCATTTGGTGCCGCTATAATACCTACAGAAACCGCCGAGAAAAAGGACGAGAAAGAAGATTTTGATTTTCTCAATGAAACCGAGTACGGTATTGACGACGCGGAAGATCTTGATCTTGATTTAATGGATGATGAAGAAACGCAGGATGGGAATGATGAAGAGAAGGACAGCTTTTCGGAAGGATTCTCTGAGAATGAAAGCTTTGAGGACGATTATTAGTTAGCTTAGTTTCGCTATCAATGTTTATTTGTATAATCTAATCTCATTGGCTAATTGTTACATTAGCTAATTGGCTAATTAAAACACCATCAAAACGCTCATCACCATAGTAGGCCCCACCGCCATTGGAAAAACTGCTCTTGCTATCGAGGTTGCACAAGCGCTACACACTGTTATTATTTCTGCCGACTCAAGACAGTTTTATCGTGAAATGAATATTGGCACCGCAAAGCCTTCGCAAGACGAACTTGCGGCCGTACCACATTTTTTTGTAAACAATCTTAGTATACAGGAGGATTTTAGTGCAGGCGATTTTGAGAAGCAAGCACTAGATAAGATAAGGAAGCTATTTAATGATCATAACGTAGTGATAATGGTAGGCGGCAGTGGTTTATTTATAAATGCCGTATGCCAAGGCTTAGACGATCTCCCGAAACCACTACCCGGAATTCGCGACCAGCTGAATAATTTACATAAAGAAAAAGGTTTATCCTATCTGCAAGAAGAGTTGAAAATAAAGGATCCTGATTATTACGCTGAAGTTGACATAAATAATCCTCAACGGGTCATCCGTGCATTAGAGGTATACGAAAGTACGGGCAAACCATTTTCTTACTTCAGAAAAGATAAACCTTTAGACCGGCCCTTTCGCATTCTTAAAATAGGCTTAAATACCGACAGAGAGGTCTTATATAACAGAATCAATTATCGCGTTGATGAAATGATGAAAGCCGGCTTGGTCAAGGAAGTGCAAACCCTTCTCCCCTATCGCTACTACGCTCCGCTTCTTACCGTAGGATACGTAGAGCTCTTTGACTACCTGGACGGAAAGACAACCTTGGCCGAAGCTATTGAAAAAATAAAACAACACACCAGACAATATGCCAAACGTCAAATAACCTGGTTCAAAAAAGATACTAGCACTACTTGGTTTGAGCCAACTCAAAGTGCCGATATTATTCAATTCATTAAACAAGAAATTGTTAGCTAATATCTATTTTCTCTTCCACTATCCATTATTTGATTTGCTTCTTTGAGTAATAGATCAAGTAACTATAAAGTAACTGAATGAGTATAATGAGAACTTTTATACATTTTTCATCATTTATCCGTTTACGCCATTTTTTTATTCATTTTTTCTTGTTGCATTGAAATAAAAATTTTACATTTGGGTACATTATAAATGTAACTAGCTAACCTGTTATAAACCTAAAATTTTTTAAGGGAATGTCCAAAAGCATTCCCTTAAAAGTATTTGACACTAATAAATGTCCCTTTAACACTCTTTTTCTTACTTTTTTAGCTTTTATCTTTTCTCGGAAAAAACTTGGAAATCAGACAAACCTTTTATACTTTCGTTTGTATTTACTATGCAAGCATAGTATTATTAGATTACGCTAACAATATAAACTGTCCAATTTAATTTTTCTGCTCATGAAAAAGATCACTATCATGGCTAGTATACTAGCAATTACTTGCTTTTATTCTGCAAATGCACAAGACGATTATAATAAAGGTTTCTATTTAAAAGCTGGTGGTAGCTATTTTATTAAGGTTACACCCGTTGAATTTCCCGCTATCGGTGGGGAACCCGCTAGGGACCGTGTTTTTAATATCATTCCTGGAAATCCCCCTACACAACAAACCATATCAGAAAGCACCATAACCGGTTCATTTGGTGAAGGGTGGAAAGCAGGTATAACACCTGGCTATCGATTCAGTAGAATCATTGGAGTTGAGGTAGGGCTTAACTATTACAAAAGTCGATCTCAAGATATGATGAGACAGAGAGGAAGTATAGACGGCAATGAAGTCTTAAACCTGCATAATACCGGACATGTGAGGGCGTTCGATATTTCACCTGCCCTTGTTGCACATATTCCATCAGATGGTCCGATAAAACCATATGCTAAGGTAGGCATTATTATACCTATCGGCGGATATCTTGAAATAACCACCGAGGTAAATGACCGAACTGGAAGGATTGCGGAGAATATGCACATGGTGCCTGCCAACCTTCCTCCAGGTTCAACCATGGTACTATCAAATGTAAAAAGGGTTGATCGTATCAAAGCAAACCCTACTGTTGGTTTTCAAAGCGCTGTGGGATTTGACTGGATGTTGAACGATCGTATCAGTATTTATGCTGAACTGGAATACCGCAATATATCAGTTGGCGGTAAGAAAAAAGAGTTACACGAACTTAGTGGAGAATATACCATTGTTAATAATGGGCAACCTATTGCAAATGGTTCTCTCAGCACAGATGCCGCTAGTGAAAGCAGCAAGTTGGTTAACTATCACAAAACGATTGGCCAAGGAAATAATGTAGCTGGTTGGGAAGGATTTGACCCTAGCAAGCCAGCGGATGAATTAAGATCATATATCAATATTGGTGGTTTGGGCGTTAACTTAGGAATAAAAATTCCCTTTGGAAACTAATCATCTCCAACTCCTCACCTGACCTTAATTAGCTAATTGGCTAATTTGTCAATTAGCTAATTATTTATTTACGCTTCTTATAACTAATCTCTACCTTAGCCACGCCAGATTGAATAATGCCTAATTTACGGGCAGCCCTTTTCGATAGATCAATAATTCTTCCTGAAACAAAGGGCCCTCTATCATTGATCCGTACTTTAACCGTCTTGCCGTTACTAAGGTTCTTTACCTTAACTGTTGTACCAAAGGGAAGTGTCTTATGTGCTGCTGTTAGTTTGTGCTGTCTAAACTTCTCTCCACTGGCCGTACGCCTCCCCTTGAATTTATCGGCATAATAAGATGCTCCGCCCTTTTCATGTATTTTAGGGGCACAGGAAGTTATAAAAATAAAACAGGCACTAAAAATTAGTACCTGTTTAACAATGACATTTATACGATTCATTATTCACTATCTATTTGAGAAAGGGGCCACGAATCCTTTTTCTTTCCCCATTTTTTATTCGGCTTATCTCCCATTATAAACTCAATTTCACCTCCCTTTATTATATCCTCATGTGTGAAATATGTCTTATCATATTTTTTTCCATTAAACTTTACCTCTTGGATATAGATATTGCTCTTACTGTTATTAACGGCTTTAAAACGAAGCTCTTTCCCTGCTCCAGGCCGGAATACCACTTCATCAGCAGCTGGACTTCCGATGATATATTCGCTGCTTGCAGGATTGGCGGGATACAAGCCTGCAATACTCCAAACAGCCCAGGCACTCATTTGTCCGCAATCTTCATTTCCAGCATAGCCGTCAGGCTGGTCATGATACATCGAATCTACAATTTGACGTACTCTTTCCTGTGTTTTCCAAGGCTGACCTATAAAGCTATACATATAGGCGATATGATGACTAGGTTCATTACCATGTGCATATTGCCCAATTAAACCACTTACGTCGGGAGAGGTATTTCCTCCAGTTAATTTAGAGCTTACCGAAAATAATGAATCTAATTTTATACTCAGCTTCTCATTACTTCCATAAAGATTTGCTAATCCCCTTACATCATGCGGTACGAAAAATGAATGCTGCCAGGCATTGCCTTCCACATATTGCGCCTTAATTTCATCGTGCTCTGATAAATAAGGATCAAATGGCAGAACAAATTTACCATCGCTGTTCTTCGCTCGCATAAAACCTGTTTCCTTATCAAAGATATGCTGGTAGGCCTGTGCTCGCTTGCTAAATTTTTGATAATCCTCTTCTTTTCCTAATTTTTTAGCTACTTGCGCGATACACCAATCATCGTAACCATATTCTAAGGTGACAGACGCGCTATGACCCATCTTGTCTTGCGGCATATATCCATGCTTAATATATTCAGGGACACCTCTACCCTTCTGATAAGCAGAGGCTAGCATTGCCTTATATGCTTTTTCCGAATTGATACCCGGCAAATTTTTAAGCACGGCATCAGCTATTACCGGGATAGCATGGTAACCTGTCATAGTATTTGTTTCCCATGTGCTCAAATCCCAAACAGGTAACAAACCATTTTCATCGTAAAATGCCAACATGCTATTAATCATGCCTGTATATTTCTCTGGCTGCGTTACAGTAAATAAAGGATTTAGTGCGCGAAAGGTATCCCAAAGAGAATACACGGTATAACGCTGATCTCCAGTCGACATTTTAAGCGAATCACCTTGAGCATTTTTATAAACACCATCTGCGTCCGAAAATAATGCCGGGGCGATACAGGTATGATAAAGTGCTGTATAAAATACACGCTTTAATTTTTCGTCTGATGATGATACTTGTACTTTCTGCAATTCATGCTCCCACTTTTCTTTGGCATCTTCACGAACACGCTCGAAGTTCCAATCGGTAATCTCATTTAACGCGAGCAGTGCTTTATCATAATTGGTAGACGACAAAGCAACTTTCATATCAACCAATTTTTGTTGCTCGTCGAACAACAATTGAGCGGAAACGCCTTTGCCTTTTTCTTCCGTTTTTGCCGCTTTAATCTGTGCCGACTGTACGCCGTGCCCTGCTAATATTGCCTCTTTAAATGGTTTCGAAGTTCTTATTGCAAAATAGACGCGTTGCACCTTAGCCCAGCCAGTAGAATAACGATAGCCCACCAGCGTCGAATCATCAACAACTTTAATATAGGTTTCGGTAGGGCTATCCCAGTTTTGGCGAAATGCTAAATCTAAACGGATAACGGGTTCACTTTGATTAGGGAAATGGTAGCGGTGGTAACCCACACGCTCAGTAGCAGTAAGTTCGGCTCTAATCTGATTATCAAATTGTACAGTATAATAGCCCGGCGAAGCTTTTTCATTAGCATGATTAAAAGTGGCTTTAATATCTGCACTTTCGTCTCGCAATGGATATAAAAGCGGCATCACGGAAATATCCAGCCAATCACCAATACCTGTACCGCTTAAATGAGTATGGCTAAATCCTGCAATGTGGTTATCGCTAAAATGGTATCCACTACACCAGTCCCAATCGCTCCGCCCGTTATCAGGACTCAATTGCACCATTCCAAATGGAACTACTGCTCCCGGGAACGTATGCCCATGTCCGCCAGTCCCAATAAAAGGGTCTACATAATCGACTAATTTCTTCTCCTGTGCGTTCATTAGCATCGGTACCGATAGAAGTGCCGTGCAGAATAAACGAGTGATAGATTTGTTCATGTTTTAATTTTGTGTATTTAGTTGGGTTTTCTAAAACGCTAAAATTAAAATAATATTTTAAAAAACGGGCAACTAAAACGTTTTAAACCAACAATAATACATTCCAAGTTCTTTTATTATGGAAGCCTCCTCTTATAAAATGAGATAAGATAGGCTTATTGTAAAAACGTTGGGTTATCGCTCGCTCATAAGATCTGGATGAGCTATTTCTCTAAAGGCACGAACTTCATTGAAATAGAGTTTACGCAATGGCGCGTATCTTTCGAAGTAAACCCTTCCCCTAAAAAGACGTGTCCTAAATGACCGCCACAATTTGCACACACAATCTCAGTTCGCATTCCATCAGGATCTGGAATTCTTTTGACGGATCCTTTTATTTCATCGTCAAAGCTTGGCCAGCCACAGTGAGATTCAAATTTATCTTCCGACCGGTATAGAGGCGCGTTACACTTCCTGCAAACATATACCCCTTTGGCTTTATTATCCAATAATGCACCTGTGAATGGGCGTTCTGTCCCTTTCTTTTCAATAACCCAAGCCTCATCAGCACTGAGCTCATTATACTCGCCTGCTTTTTTAACAACTGTATCTATTTTTTCTTTAGGTTCCATGTTCTTTTTATCTTTTGTTTGCGCTGAGACCACATTTGTAGCTGGTGTTTGAGCACATGCTACAACAGACATACTTACACATAACAATAACACGCAAAACTTGTTCATAATAATATTTGTTACTATATAGCAATATACGCAGAAAGCCCGAAAATTTTACGGGCTTTCTGCGTTAACTTGTCAGCTAATGGTAATTTAACATTATTAGCTTTATAAAATCGCTTCCTTTTTTTTAAAGCGTTGTTACTTTGGCTTTATTTTACTTTTGCCAATTCCTCAGCAATGGCTGCACCTATTTCTGCTGGAGATTCTACCACTCTAATTCCACATTCGCGCATAATTTTCATTTTTGCAGCGGCTGTATCATCTGCGCCCCCAACAATAGCTCCGGCATGTCCCATTCTGCGTCCTGGAGGCGCTGTTTGACCCGCAATGAAACCAACAACTGGCTTGGTGCCATTTTCTTTAATCCAACGAGCAGCCTCTGCTTCCATTCCTCCGCCTATTTCTCCGATCATAATGATACCCTCCGTTTCAGGATCGTTCATTAATAGCTCTACAGCCTCTTTTGTTGTTGTGCCAATGATGGGATCACCTCCAATTCCGATAGCTGTGGTAATTCCTAAGCCAGCTTTCACTGTCTGATCAACCGCTTCGTAAGTTAACGTTCCGGATTTTGACACAATACCTACCCCACCTTTTTTGAAAATGAAACCAGGCATAATACCTATCTTAGCTTCATCGGCAGTAATAACACCTGGACAGTTAGGTCCAATTAGTCTAGATTTTTTATCTTTTAGGTAATCCTTCACAGTGATCATATCTTTAGTTGGGATACCTTCTGTAATACAAACAATTACTTCTACACCCGCACTAGCCGCTTCCATAATAGCATCAGCTGCAAATGCTGGAGGTACAAAAATGATAGAAACATTTGCTCCAGTTGCATCTACTGCATCTTGCACAGTATTAAATACCGGACGGTCTAAATGGCTTTGACCACCTTTTCCTGGTGTTACGCCACCTACTACATTGGTACCATACTCAATCATCTGTGAAGCATGGAAAGAGCCCTCATTTCCTGTAAAGCCCTGAACTATAACTTTTGAATCTTTATTTACAAGTACACTCATTGGTCGAATTTTTGTAGGGCAAACTTACTAAATTCATTTGGAAATCAGGGAAAGAGATTGAAGAAAATGCGTTTTTATTAGTAACAACGACGCCGATAAAACATTAGCCAATTAGCCACTTGGTAATTAGCTAATTATCACATTGGCCAATTATCACATTAGCTAATCAAATCCCCGCAGAGTGAAACTGTAGATCATATAACCTCTTATAGTAACCATTTAGATGAAGTAGCTCCTGATGATTTCCTATTTCTTTGATTTCTCCATGATCTAATACAATAATCTTATCTGCCTTTTGAATTGTAGAAAGTCGGTGAGCAATCACAATAGATGTACGGTTACTCATAAGCTTATCAATAGCATGCTGTATTAACAACTCCGTTTCGGTATCTACCGATGAAGTGGCTTCATCTAACACTAAGATTTTAGGCTCATGTACCAAGGCTCGTATAAATGAAACAAGTTGCGCTTGCCCTGCAGAAAGTGTTGCACCTCGCTCTTTTACTTCATAATCATATTTACCCGGTAATCGATCAATAAAAGACTGTGCCCCCACCTTTTCTGCGGCCTCCATGATCTGTGTACGACTAATTTCAGGATCTTTCAAACTTATATTGTTCGCTATCGAATCTGAAAAAAGAAAAACGTCTTGTAATACCGTGGCAATTGTCTTTCTTAAATAATTAATATCATAAGCACGAATATCTACACCATCTAACAGGATAGACCCTTTGTTTATTTCGTAAAATCTGCTGAGGATGTTAATCGTTGAAGATTTGCCAGCGCCCGTAGCACCTACCAACGCCAAGGTTTCTCCGGGTTTTACCTTAAAACTTACATCCTTGAGTACCCACTTCTCATCATCGTAAGCAAACCACACGTGGTCGAATACAATTTCACCTCTTATATGATCGGGCTTATACGCTCCTGTGTCGGGTGTTTTTTCATCTGTATCCAGCACACTAAAAATACGCTCTGCTCCTACCATTCCCATCTGTAAAGTGTTAAATTTATCCACCAACTCTCTGATAGGCCTAAAAATCATATTAATATACATGATAAATGCCACTACAACTCCCGGAGAAATACGCCCGGCCAAAATAGATTTAGAGCCATGCCAAACTAATAACCCCAGCGCTATAGCCATAATGATTTCTATTACCGGAAAGAAGATGGAGAAATACCAATTAGAGCGGATGTGTGCATTTCTATGCTCGGCATTTATAGCTTTGAACTTATCCATCTCTTGTTGTTCACGCGCAAAATACTGGATAACACTAACCCCTGATATATGTTCTTGTAAAAAGGTATTCAGATTAGCTACCCAATAGCGAACGTCTTGAAAAGCCGATTTCATGGCTTCTTTAAAGAAATATGTGGCTATAATCATGAGGGGCATAGGTATCAAGACAATTAAAGTCAGCTCCCAATCGCTGTAAAACATAACGGATATAATGACTACCAGTTGTAAAATATCACCTATGATCTGTATCAAGCCTTCTGAAAAAATATCTGCTATTGTCTCTAAGTCGGATACCGTACGGGTAATAAGCCTACCAATGGGCGTTTTATCAAAATACTTTAGCCGAAGACTTGTAATGTGGTTAAAGGTATCGAGCCTTAAATCCTTTATAACAGACTGTCCTAAAGTATTGGTTAAGAGGGTATGATAGTATCTTACCACTGTTTGAAAAATCAACAAACCAATCATTAAGCCAGTCATCATAGTTAACCCTTCAGCATCGTTCTTCAAAATAAATCGATCTAATGTATACTCTACCAACATAGGCATCAAAGGTGCAATTCCAGCGATAATGATGGTTAAAACAACCGACCAGATAAAATAACCCTTGTATGGTTTTAGGTATTTAGCTAGCCTTCCAAGCAATTGTAAATCGTATGTTTTTCCTATTATCTTCTTTTCGCTCATTTTGTTAGCTATTAGGCCCTCCAATCGTCTTAATTAACACTGATTGTCCCATGGGTACACTACTTCTGTCAGATAAAGTCCGCAAGCAGGCACCGACACGCCCGCCACACTTCTATTTCTGCTTTCGATCACCGTATGAATGTAGTCTACAGGCTGTTTATTACTTCCTATCTCCAATAATGTCCCCACAATGGCACGCACCATATTTCTTAAAAATCGATCAGCAGAAATATAAAAAACTAGTCTCTCCTCCGAACGCCATCGCCACTCGGCTTGCATTAATTTACAGTTATTGGTAAAAACCTGCGTGTGTGATTTACTGAAACAACTAAAATCTTGATAATTCATCATTAGCTTAGCAGCTTCATTCATGGCTTTTACATCCGGCTTATCTTTTAACTGCCATGATAAACCATTAAGGAAAGGATTTTTGCCAAAATGAGTATGATATTCATATGATCGTTTAATAGCATCGAATCGGGCATGAGCATCGTTTCCTACACTAAACAATCTCTTTATAGCAATATCTGCAGGTAATAAGGCATTAAGACTTGTCAGTATCTTCGATTCATTTCCTTTAACCAATTCGTCCTCATCATCGAAATGAACAAACAATTGCTTTGCATGCACGCCCGTATCCGTACGACCGCACCCCAATGTATCGATAGGTTTACGCAATAAAGTGCTAAGTGCCTTATTTAATACCTCTTGAACGCTCTTCGCATTCTTTTGTATTTGCCAACCATGATAAGCGCCACCGTTAAACGCTAACTCAAGAAAAAATCTTTGCTTATTTGTATTCACTATGTGCAAACTTAGATAAAATCGGCTTGATCTGCAATGACCCGCTTCCTCGATACTTGCGTCTTGATACTTGTGTCTTGATACTTATATATTATCTTTGCAATAAACGTTTATTAAATTTCCGATGATACAACGCATACAAACGATCTGGCTGTTACTTTCTAGCGTAACTATTTTTGCCTTATTTCTATTTCCTTATGTACAATTCTTTGATAGCAATGGTATTGCCATGGCGCTAAAAGTAAATGGCGTATTAAGTAGTAGTGGAGGAGAAAATCAACTGAGTTCTTCATTTGGCTTTATATTGCAGGCCATCGCTACCGTAATCTTGGGAGTATTACCACTTTTCACGATCATCAATTACAAAAACAGAAAAAAACAGGTTACGATTATTCTCGTAACCATAGTATTAATTATTTTATTTGGCGCTTGGCTCTTCATGAGTGCAAGTAACGCCGTGGCTGAAGTCAATAAAACCATTTCTATAGATAACATAGGCATAGGGGCACTACTTGTTCCACTATATATCGTGTTTCAACTTTTGGCGCTCAAAGGAATCAATAAAGACACAAAGCTTATCAAGTCGGCTGATAGATTACGATAAATCAGTGAACTTATTTTTTTGACGGTTCTTTGTTTAACACACAGAGAACCGTCCTTTTTTTAGCACACAGCCAAACGAGCTCTAAAATCAGTTAATGCATTAATAATTAACAAATTACAATTAGGCATACAAACGGTTCGTTTTTTGCAATACCAAACAAAATTTAACAACACAAATTAAACTGGAATCAAAATTAAATTTTATGATTAGAAACTTTAGACTCAAAAAAACTATTTCTTTAAGTGCTTTGGCATTATTAGCTGTAGCTCCTGCCTTCGCTCAAACTACCGTGGTAAATGATGTAAAACCTTTTGCACCGGAGAGTGAGTTCAGAACTTGGTCGATTGGCGTAGGCGTAGGTGTAATCAACCAGTGGAATGTGATGGGATTTAGAAAACATTTCGATAATGTAGAACAACAACTGGGATATAGCTTATACATTAAAAAACAAATTCTGCCTGGTTTAGGTATCCAGGCTGATTATTTGGGAGGTAAATTAAAAGGTAGCATGGATAACGATAATGGAAATTTTTCTACTTCACTACCATGGTCGGCAGCGTTAAGCGCGAATGTTACGCTTGCAAATATTAACTGGCGCCACAAACAAGGCGTCATCAAACCTTATCTAACGCTTGGTGCGGGTGTTATGAGCTACGAACCTACACTTGAAATGAATGGTGTTACCACTGAATCGGACTCTAAGACAACCGCTTTTATTCCTGCTGGGCTTGGATTTAAATTTGGTGTAGCACCTGGTCTAAACGTAGATTTAGGATATCAATTAAATATTGTTAATAGTGAAAATCTTGATGGCGTAAACACAGGCTTTAAAGATATGTTCTCCTATACTCGGGTTGGCGTTGAATTTGCCCTTGGTGACGCAACAAAACCTTTTTTAGCTACGCGTAATCCAGTGGCAGACATGCAAAAAGAGTATCAAGCAAGTTATGACGAGTTAGCGGCGGCATTAAAAGCACAAAAAGAAGAAAATGAAGCTTTAAAGGCCCAATGGAACACAGATTTAGCTGATGATGATGGCGATGGTGTTGCAAATAAGTTTGATAAATGTCCGGGCACAACTGCGGATGCAAAGGTAGATGGCGCTGGATGTCCGTTACCTGAGGCTAAAAAAGTTGTTCAACAAATTACGGTAACAGAAGAAGATAGAAGAGTAGTTGATGAAGCAATTAAAAATCTTGAATTTGATTTAAGTAAGGCTACCATTCGTGCTACTTCTTACCCTAGTCTTGATAAAGTAGCCAGATTATTGGTTGAGAAGAATTTCAGCTTGAAATTAGCTGGGCATACCGATAATACAGGCTCAATGAAGTTGAATATGCGCTTATCAAAAGAACGCGCAGAATCTGTTAAAGCCTATTTAGTAAGTAAAGGTGCAAATCCTTCACGCATCGAAGCTACAGGTTACGGTCCAACACAACCTATCGCAACGAATGCTACAGCAGAAGGACGTCAGGCAAATCGCCGCGTTGAATTTACACTTTATTAATAATAACAATAAAGGATACAACAAAAGAGCGGCTATCATAAGGTAGCCGCTCTTTGTATATATAAAACTATTAGTAAAAGGTTTAAAGATATCTTATAAATTCCCAAAATCTACGGGTCTTAAGGTAATCAGTGTGATGATCGTTTGAATAAGCTTCCCGCTCAAATGATAATTCCTTATAGGCCCGTTTTCTATCTCTATAAATGGCCCATTTCAATAACCATTCTAGTACGTACCATATGTAGAAAGGGATAACGAGCAATTCCAGCTGCTGTTGATGATGAATCTTCTCATGAAGAAGCGTGCGGTTAGATAACCCCTTTGTTTTTAATGCTCTGTTCGCAAGAATAATAGGCCAGATAGCCATAGCGGCAATATTGCTACGTGCAGAGATAACGAAGTAAATTCTCATACAATTATTATTGCCAGCGTACTAGAAGTTAGTAATAATCCTAACACCTCCGTATCTCAAATTCATATCCTCACGAGATAATTTGCCTATCGGAAGTTTAAAAAAGGGTTCCACAGAAACCCCCACCCTTTTCGAGAGAGGAACCTGACGTCCAACAGAAAAATTCAAAAATCCCGAATAGCTATTTCCTTCAAAGGGTGTTTCATCTGTCTTCTCACTTACATTTTTTATTTCAAATTCCTGCTGAGCAAAAGAATAACCTTCAGCATTTTGCACAGTCCTATTTGTAGGTGTATGGGTAATATAGTTATTGGTTCTGTTTTCATTCAGGATAGCAAAAAATGACACGCCGGCACTTGCATAAAATTGTTTAGAAATATGGTATTTAATATCAATCGGCACATCTAATGCCAACCAATTTGTATTAACAGAAGTTAGTTCTTTCGTTTCACTAGATTTGGCAGACAACATGGGCGATTCGCTGTTTAACATAGCCGGAGAAGCAAGTGCATTTTGATCACTCTGTGGGGGACCTTGTCTCAATCCAAGATCTACCACAGACACGCCCGAACCAATAGACACTTTTTTCGATATGTGATACGCAATTGCGACACCACCGCCCATATTGAAACGTCGATCTGTTACAGATGGTGCTAAGACAACACCTATGTCCCACCGATTATCCATGATGGAATGCTTATTTGCCATTTTGATATCTTCTCCCGCCGCCTTACTTGACTCACTTAACATCCGAATTAACGCATCTTCGCCATTTTTTTGCTGCGTTTTTACTGCTTCATTCGAGTCAACCCCTGCAATTTTTTCTTCCGATTCTTTTGCATCGTCGCTTTTATCAATTTTATGCGTATCAATATCTCTATCGGCACGTTGTAGGAGCAGATTTTCTGTTTTTTGTTTTATTTCTTCAATGGCAAAAGCATTAGAAGCATTTAACGCCAATTGATGTGTGCTATTACGGCCTTTTTTATCGGTATCTACCTGTTTATCGTTCTCTGTAGCAGGCTGGTCGCCTACCTTCTTTTCTGGGCTTATTTGCTCATCCTCGCTCTGAGGAGTTTGTTGATATACTATTTCCTTAGGCATATTCGTAACGTCATTTCCCGCCTTATATAAGAAAATGCCAACGCTCAACAAAAGTATTGCAGCCGCTCCGCTTAAGTACCATATTGGCAACACCTTCCTGTGCCTTTGATTTTTTGAGGCAAAGCGCTCCCACGCCCCTTCTTTATAAGAAGCTTCATGCTCACGCAAGGTCTCTGCTATGTGAGGTATCAGTTCCTTATTTTCCTTATCTTTCATTCTCTGCGTAACTTAAAAATTCTTTCTAATCGCAAATTGTTCAACATATAACTTCCTTAATTTTTGCTTCGCTCGTGTTAAATAAGTTCTTGATGTACTATCTGGGATATTTAGAAGCTTTCCTATTTCCTCATGTGCGTAACCTTCTATTTCATACAGATTAAAGATTAAACGTTGGATCTCTGGCAGCTGTTCTAGTAATTTTAAGATATCTTCTGCGTATAATTTATCTGCGGCATTTATCAGCACGGGCTTTACGTCATGCTCTCCTATA
Organism: Pseudosphingobacterium sp.; assembly: GCA_035565175.1. Classification (GTDB taxonomy): domain Bacteria; phylum Bacteroidota; class Bacteroidia; order Sphingobacteriales; family Sphingobacteriaceae; genus Olivibacter. The sequence goes on along the minus strand of DATMSZ010000043.1, from coordinate 17,446 downwards.
TCTTCCATTGCGACCATATTTTTCTGCGAACGCAGAAGATCTATTGATAAATTTGCCGCAATCCGTGCCAGCCAGCCCCTAAAAGATTTTTCAAGCACTTCTCCATCTCCTACCTTATTAAACTTTGGCAGGCTTTTAAACGCTTTAATAAATGTTTCATTCACTAATTCCTCGGCATCATGTTCACTCTTTATGTACCTTGTAATTACCGCAATTACATAGCCGTAGTATTTTTTATAAATAAACTCTTTACTCCGCTCATCATTTTTCAGGGCACAGCCATCCAATGCACCGTCAAGTGTTAAACTCTCTTTCTTATTAAGGTATCCTAAGCGGTACTTCACTACAGCAATAAAAACTAATGATCCGAAGGTTATTTATTATAAATTTCTTCAAAAATACATAAAGCCTAATAATAATTTAAGCAAACCTTTTATGCCTCCCAGAGATTTCCATTATAAAGGGAGATCATATCTATCAAATTAGCAAATAGCTGTAATATAAACCCTTTAAGTAAAAATTAATCGTCATTGTGCTATTGTAACGTAAAGTAAACAGGAAGTGCTACAGGGTTTATGAGAGATCATAACGAGAAGAGAACATTAAAGGATAAAGGAAATAAAAATAGAGCCTACCAATGTAGGCTCTTTAACTCTTAAACAGTAATAAAAGAAAATTCCTTTTACTCAAACCAAGCCATTACCTCTTCTTTAGAAGGCATATTAATTTCCAATTTCATCTTCTTCCGCATTCCCCCTAAGTCATTAAAAACTTTATTTGGATTGGCGGCTTTTAAAGATTCAATTGTATTAAGTCCCATTTTCTGCAGTACGGGAATCCAAGCAGCCGGCACGCCTTGAGCCTCATAATCGGCAACTGAGGCACTTTTTGTTACTTTTTCAGGTCGCATTTGCGGGAAGAAAAGAACATCTTGTATGCTGGCTTGATTAGTCATTAACATAGCCAGTCTATCAATACCGATACCAATACCTGAAGTAGGCGGCATCCCATATTCTAAGGCCCTTAAAAAGTCATAATCAATAAACATCGCTTCGTCATCGCCTCGCTCCATCAGTTTTAATTGATCTTCAAATCTTTGCAATTGATCAATAGGATCATTTAACTCCGTATAGGCATTTGCCAATTCCTTTCCATTTACCATCAACTCAAATCGTTCAACTAAACCCTCTTTACTACGATGCTTCTTAGTAAGCGGACTCATTTCTACAGGGTAATCTATTATAAACGTAGGCTGGATATAGTGATGCTCGCATTTTTCGCCAAAAATTTCGTCTATCAGTTTCCCTTTCCCCATACTAGTATCTACAGGTATATTAAGTTTCACACATACTTCACGTAGACCATCCTCGTTTAAACTGCTAACGTCAAAACCTGTATGTTCTTTAATAGCATCATAAATACTTATACGCTTGTAAGGAGCCGCAAAATTAATCTCTTTATCTCCTACTTGTACAGTTGTCGTTCCATTCGTTGCTATGGCAACTCTTTCAAACAGCTGTTCGGTAGTATCCATCATCCAGAGATAGTCTTTATATGCAACGTAAAACTCTAAGACGGTGAATTCCGGATTATGTGTTCTATCCATCCCCTCATTACGGAAATTACGACTAAACTCATACACCCAATCATATCCACCAACAATTAGCCTTTTAAGATATAATTCATTTGCAATACGTAAATATAAGGGAATGTCAAGCGCATTGTGATGGGTGGTAAACGGCCTAGCTGCAGCACCTCCCGGGATACTTTGCAAAACAGGTGTATCTACCTCCAAAGCTCCCTGTTCATCCAAAAAGCTACGTATAGCAGATTTTATTTTAGTGACTTTTGTAAAAGTCTCCCGTACATGCGGGTTCACAACAAGATCAACATAACGTTGACGGTATCTAAATTCAGGATCTGTTACTGCGTCAAAAACCTTCCCATCGGCTTCTTTTACAACAGGTAAAGGTTTTAGCGACTTCGCTAATACTTTTATCTCGTTTGCATGAATAGAGATGGTACCCGTCTGGGTTGTAAACACATCTCCCTTAATACCAATAAAGTCTCCAATATCTAATAACTTTTTAAAAACTGTATTGTATAAAGTCTTATCATCAGTAGGGCATAGATCATCACGTTTAAGATATACTTGAACTCTCCCCGTAGCATCCTGCAATTCTATAAAAGATGCATTCCCCATAACGCGTCGACTCATCATCCGCCCAGCAATACTGATATTCTTGTAATTCAGCTTATCCCGCTCGTAATTTTCCGATATATCTTTTGCATTAGCATTCACCTCAAATGCCTCCGCCGGATACGGATTGATGCCTAAACTAATAAGCTGTGATAACGCTTCCCTACGTAATATCTCTTGTTCTGATAATATATTACTCATTTGTTTTTTTATATAAATTTCCTCCCAAAGGGAGATGTGGGTTAAGGTGTTGCAAACTTAGATATTTTTGCCTTTATATGCAATTACGACTTCTTATCCAAGGATTTCTTATAAACTTTGCCAGTTTGCTTGATGATAAACTCTTTTCGAATAAGAAAAGAAAAGCGACTGCTCAATCTGTTTAAGAAACCAGGAATATAGTTTAATTTACGCTTTCTTAACGCGGCTAATCCTTCTTTTGCAACTTGTTTTACGGGCATTAAATACCCTCTTAACTCATTGAATCCTTCTGTTGATGTCATTTCGGTAACGATACCCCCGGGCATAAACACTGTCAATGAGAATTTAGGATTCGATAATTCCTGCGATAAAGCAGTAGCAAAATTAAGCAGGAAACCTTTTGTACCTGAATAGGCAGACTGATAGGGCGTGGGAAATAGTGCCGCCATACTCGAAACAAACATTAGTGCTCCTTCAACCTGTTTTTCTTCAAAATATTTTGTCAACTGGTTAGTCATGTAAACAACACTGATAACATTTGTATGAATCATTTGATCAAAACGTTCATCTGTTAAATCCAGTTGTTTACCCAAATGCGTTACCCCCGCATTTAAAATAGCAGCATACAATTCGTATTGCTGCAATATCGTTTTTAACAGGTCTCCTACTTCTGCCGACTTAGATAGGTCAGCAACAAACAGTGCCACTTGGCTACCTGTATTCTTCTCAATATCTTCCTTCAATACTTCTAGACGTTCCCGTCTGCGGGCTACCAAAATCAAATTAGCCCTATATTGCTGTGCCAACTGCCGAGCCATTTCCTCGCCTAAACCCGATGATGCTCCTGTTATAAGCACCCACTTTCCTTTAAAATCTAACTGTTTCATGTAATCGTTATGAGTTATTAATTGTTAGTTATTAGCTTTTGGTGCGAACAACCGATAACCAATAACGAACAACTGATAACCATTAGGCTTGCGCTGTTGGTCCCCCAAAATTCATTGGGAAAGGAGGTTCATCATGTGTATCAATCTTTCCATTCATCGCTTCATATTTAGCGATATTATCTTGAAATGCTTTCATTAGTCTTTTTGCATGCTCAGGCGTTAAAACAATCCTCGACTTCACTTTTGCTTTTGGCACACCGGGCATTACCCTTATAAAGTCAACCACAAATTCGGTATGAGAGTGTGTTATAATAGCCAAATTTGAATATATTCCCTCGGCAATATCTTCTGTCAACTCTATATTTAATTGATTATTGTTCTGTTCTTGTTCTTCCATGATCAAATTTATCCAAGGCCATCATTGGCTTTTTTGTTAAATTTCCTTTTCTAATACGCTTTGTAGCTTTCGTCCAGGATGACAAAAGGATTCTCCCTTATTGTTTAGGCGTAAAGATAATGAATACTCATAAGAAAAAAACCCTGAAGATAAAATCTCCAGGGCTTATAAATTTAAAAAATCAAAAGATTTATTCGATAGCCTTAAACTTCCTCTTTAGAAGCTAAAAGCTGGTCGTATTCTTCTTTAGATCCAACGATAATACGATCATAAGCGCGTAAACCAGTACCTGATGGGATTAAGTGACCAACAATTACGTTTTCTTTCAAACCTAATAAATTGTCACGTTTACCACTGATGGCAGCCTCGTTTAATACTTTGGTTGTTTCCTGGAAGGAAGCAGCCGATATGAAGGACTTCGTACCTAAAGATGCCCGTGTGATACCCTGTAACATCGGGCTAGAGGTAGCTGCAATTGCATCACGAACTTGTACTAACTTTAAATCGCGGCGTTTCAGACTCGAATTTTCTTCACGAAGCTTACGCAATGACACGATCTGCCCTGCTTTTAGCTCGTTGGAATCTCCTGAATCTATCACCACTTTTTTGTCATACATAGAATCGTTTTCTTCATTGAAGTCCCACTTGTTTACAGCGTCTTTTTCTAGGAAACGAGTATCGCCTGGATCCTCAATCATTACCTTCTGCATCATCTGGTGTACAATCGTTTCAAAATGCTTATCATTGATTTTTACACCTTGCAAACGATACACCTCTTGTATACCATTTACTAGATACTCTTGCACTGCAGCAGGCCCTTTGATAGCTAGAATATCGGAAGGCGATATAGAACCATCAGACAAAGGCATACCAGCCTTCACAAAGTCATTATCTTGTACTAAGATATGTTTAGAAAGAGGAACAAGGTATTTCTTTACTTGACCATCACGAGACTCGATCTGAATTTCGCGGTTACCACGTTTCACACCACCCAAGGTTACAACACCATCTATCTCCGTCACTACCGCTGGGTTCGAAGGATTACGTGCCTCAAACAATTCCGTTACCCGAGGTAAACCTCCTGTAATATCTCGTGTCTTACCAGCAGAACGAGGAATCTTAGCAATGATCTCTCCAACCTTTGCTTTACCATTATGGTCAACACTAATGTGTGCTCCAACAGGTAAGTTATAGGTTCGGATAACATCTCCTACATTATCTAAAATCTTAACAGCAGGGTTCTTTGTTTTATCTCTTGTATCGATAATCACTTTTTCACGGTGACCGGTTTGTTCATCTGATTCCTCACGGAAAGTAACTCCTTCGATGATAGATTCAAACTCAACTTTACCCGCGAACTCAGAGATGATAACTGCATTATAAGGGTCCCAAGAACAGATACGATCACCCTTGGTTAATTTGTCACCATCGGCAACATATAAAAACGAACCATACGGAATGTTATTCGTCATCAAAACCTTTTTAGATTCAGGTTCTAGAATCCGGAACTCACCCGAACGTCCAAGTACAATTTGCAATTTGCCTTCTTCTGTCTCGCGCTCTACAGATCGCATATTTTCAAACTCGATGATACCATCAAATTTTGCAATAATCTGAGACTCTGCAGCAATGTTAGATGCCGTACCACCCACGTGGAATGTACGAAGTGTTAACTGTGTACCAGGTTCACCGATCGATTGAGCAGCAATTACCCCAACTGCTTCACCCATCTGAACACGTTTCCCGGAAGCAAGATTACGTCCGTAACACAATGCACAAACGCCACGCTTGCTTTCGCAAGTTAATACCGAACGTATTTCAATGCCCTCAACCGAAGAGTGTTCAATGTTTGAAGCAATTTCTTCCGTGATATCCTGATTTGCATTTACAAGCAATTCATTTGTTAATGGATCATACACATCATGTAGAGAAGTACGCCCTAAAATACGGTCGTATAAAGGTTCAACGATATCTTCGTTATCTTTCAACGCAGTAGTAAAGATACCTCTTAAAGTACCACAATCTACTTCGCCAACGATCATGTCTTGTGCTACATCGTGCAAACGACGAGTTAGGTAACCAGCATCGGCCGTTTTTAGCGCCGTATCAGCAAGACCTTTACGCGCACCGTGTGTTGAGATAAAGTATTCAAGTACTGAAAGTCCTTCCTTAAAGTTAGAAAGAATAGGATTCTCAATAATTTCTCCACCTGAAGAACCTGATTTTTGAGGTTTAGCCATCAAACCACGCATACCGCAAAGCTGACGAATCTGCTCTTTCGAACCACGCGCACCTGAATCCAACATCATATATACCGAGTTGAAGCCTTGGTTATCATTAGATAAGATATCCATTACGTTAGCCGTCAAACGATTATTGATACGCGTCCAAATATCGATGATCTGATTATAACGTTCGTTGTTCGTAATGAATCCCATATTATAGTTATTCATTACTTCTTCAACCTCTCTAGTAGCTTGGCCAATCAAATCTGCTTTTGCATCAGGAATATTTAAATCCTGCAAATTAAATGATAAACCACCGCGGAATGCCATTTGGAAACCTAACTCTTTGATATCATCTAAGAATTGGGCAGCTCTTGCCATACCCGTTATTTTCACTACCTCACCGATAATGTCACGTAAAGATTTCTTCGTTAACAGCTCGTTGATATAGCCCACCTCAAGCGGTACCATCTGGTTAAAGAGCACGCGACCAACAGTTGTGTCGATAATACCCTTTACGATATTGCCATCTTTATCTTTAAGGTTAGTTTTCACCTTAATAAACGCGTGTAAATCAATCTGCTTTTCATTATAAGCAATGATAACTTCTTCTGGTGAATAAAAAGTCATCCCTTCACCTTTCACTACACGTGTTTCATCCGTTTTACGGCCTTTAGTTATATAGTAAAGACCCAATACCATGTCTTGCGAAGGTACAGTAATCGGAGTACCATTTGCAGGGTTCAAGATATTGTGAGCAGCCAACATTAATATTTGTGCTTCCAAAATTGCAGCATTACCTAAAGGTAAATGCACGGCCATTTGGTCACCATCAAAATCGGCGTTGAATGCTGTACATACTAATGGGTGTAACTGGATCGCTTTACCTTCTACCAACTTAGGTTGGAAAGCTTGGATACCTAAACGGTGTAATGTAGGAGCACGGTTCAGAAGAACTGGGTGACCCTTTAATACATTTTCCAAAATGTCCCAAACAATTGGATCCTTCCGATCAACAATTTTTTTAGCAGATTTTACCGTTTTTACCACACCACGCTCAATCATTTTACGAATGATAAATGGTTTGTAAAGTTCGGCCGCCATATCTTTGGGCAAACCACACTCATGTAACTTCAAGCTAGGCCCAACCACAATTACCGAACGGGCAGAGTAGTCAACACGTTTACCTAACAAGTTTTGACGAAAACGACCTTGTTTACCTTTTAAAATATCAGATAACGATTTTAAAGCACGGTTTCCCTCTGTTTTTACAGCATTCACTTTACGTGAATTGTCAAACAAGGAATCAACCGCTTCTTGAAGCATACGTTTTTCATTACGTAAAATCACTTCAGGAGCTTTAATTTCAATTAAGCGTTTTAAACGATTATTACGAATAATTACCCTACGATACAAATCATTAAGATCTGAGGTAGCAAATCGGCCACCTTCTAAAGGCACTAGTGGACGTAATTCAGGCGGAATAACAGGAACGATTTTAACGATCATCCATTCCGGACGATTTTCAATACGATCTCTTGATCCACGGAACGCTTCCACCACTTGAAGGCGTTTTAAAGCCTCGTTTTTTCGTTGTTGTGATGTTTCATTTGCCGCTTGATGGCGAAGATCATATGAAAGCTGATCCAAATCGATGCGATGCAATAGTTCTTCTAATGCCTCCGCTCCCATTTTCGCGATAAATTTCTGAGGATCCTTGTCATCCAAATACTGATTTTCCTTTGGTAATGTATCCAAAAGATCTAAGTATTCTTCTTCAGTTAAGAAATCCATATATTGGATGCCATCCTCTTCCTTAATACCGGCTTGGATAACTACGTAACGCTCGTAGTAAATAATCATATCCAATTTCTTGGTAGGAAGACCTAACAAGTAACCTATTTTATTTGGAAGCGAACGGAAATACCAAATGTGTGCAACAGGAACAACCAAATTAATGTGTCCCATACGCTCACGACGTACCTTTTTCTCTGTTACCTCTACTCCACAACGATCACAAACGATACCCTTATAACGTATACGTTTATATTTACCGCAGTGACATTCGTAGTCTTTTACCGGACCAAAGATACGCTCACAGAATAGACCATCACGTTCCGGTTTGTAAGTACGGTAATTAATGGTTTCTGGTTTTAACACCTCACCACTTGAACGCTCCAAGATAGCCTCTGGAGACGATAAGCTAATGGTTATCGAGGTGAAGTTGCTTTTTATTTTATTATCCTTTTTGTAAGACATAGCTCTTATATAGTTATGAGTTGAGGGTTATGAGTTGTGAGTTGACCCGCAACTCGTAACTCGTAACCCATAACTGTAAACATTAATCCAACGTGATATCCAAACCTAAGCCGCGAAGCTCATGTACCAATACATTAAATGATTCTGGCACCGACGGTGTTGGTAAATTATCACCTTTAACGATTGCTTCGTATGTTTTGGCTCTACCGATAACGTCATCTGACTTAACGGTAAGTATCTCTTGGAGTATATTGGATGCACCAAATGCTTCCAATGCCCAAACCTCCATCTCACCAAAACGCTGACCACCAAACTGTGCTTTACCCCCAAGAGGTTGTTGTGTAATAAGCGAGTATGGCCCGATAGAACGTGCGTGCATCTTATCATCCACCATGTGTCCAAGTTTAAGCATATAGATTACCCCAACAGTTGTTGGTTGGTCAAATCGCTCACCTGTTAAACCATTGTGTAAATAAGTTCTACCAGACGGAGGTAATTCCGCTTTCGCCACCCATCCTTCTACTTCTTCAGTGGTAGCACCGTCGAAAATAGGAGTTGCAAACTTCATACCTAGCTTTTGTCCGGCCCAACCCAATACAGTCTCATAAATCTGGCCAAGGTTCATACGCGAAGGTACACCTAATGGATTTAATACGATATCTACCGGTGTTCCATCTTCTAAGAAAGGCATATCTTCATCACGAACAATACGCGCTACAATACCTTTATTACCGTGGCGTCCTGCCATCTTATCCCCTACTTTAAGTTTACGTTTTTTAGCAACATAAACTTTAGCCATCTGCACAATGCCTGAAGGTAGCTCATCACCAACTGTTATAGCAAATTTATCACGACGATAAGCACCTAACTCCTCATTCAACTTAATGTTATAGAAATGTAACGCCTGTTTTACCAGTTCATTCTTATCGTCATCAGTAGTCCACTTCATTGGGTTAATATTAGCAAAATCTAACTCCGCTAACATTTTTTGAGTAAACTTAGCTCCCTTAGGTATAAGAAGTTCTTTATACACGTTGTAAACACCTTGCGAAGTCTTGCCATTAACAATAACAAAAAGCTTATCAATAAGTCTCTCTCTTAATTGACGTACAGCCCGCTCATGGTTTAGTTCTAACTTCTCTATAGCAGCTTTCTCTTCCTTTTTATCGGTTTTCTTAGCCCTTGAGAATAATTTAGTATCTATTACAACGCCTCTTATAGATGGAGGTGTTTTTAAAGAAGCATCCTTCACATCACCCGCTTTATCTCCGAAGATCGCACGTAAAAGTTTTTCCTCAGGAGAAGGGTCAGACTCACCTTTAGGAGTAATCTTACCAATTAAGATATCTCCCTCGCGAACCTCAGCACCTATACGTATAATACCATTCTCATCTAAATCTTTCGTAGCTTCTTCAGAAACATTAGGGATATCAGATGTCAATTCTTCTTCCCCACGTTTTGTATCACGCACCTCTAATTCAAATTCTTCAATATGAAGAGATGTAAAGATGTCTTCACTAACTACACGTTCGGAAATTACAATCGCATCCTCAAAGTTATATCCCTGCCAAGGCATGAAAGCGACTTTTAAGTTACGACCAAGTGCTAACTCCCCATTTTCAGTTGCATATCCTTCACATAAGACTTGCCCTTCCACTACACGCTGTCCTTTACGAACAATGGGTTTTAGATTGATACAAGTACTTTGGTTTGTTTTCTTAAATTTAATTAAGCGATACGTTTTGATATCATCGTCAAAAGAAACCAGTTTTTGATCTTCATTCCGATCATATTTGATCTTAATTTCATTTGCGTCCACATACTCAACTACACCGTTTCCTTCTGCATTGATTAATGTACGGGAATCACTCGCTACGCGACCTTCCAATCCGGTACCCACAATTGGTGCTTGTGGACGCAATAATGGAACAGCCTGGCGTTGCATGTTAGAGCCCATCAGCGCACGGTTTGCATCATCATGCTCCAAGAAAGGAATTAAAGAAGCTGCAATTGAAGTAATTTGGTTTGGTGCAATATCCATCAGATCCAACCTTTCGGGTTCGATAATAGGAAAGTCACCTTCAAAACGAGCTTTCACTTTTGGAGTAGCAAAATTACCTTTTTCATCGTATTCAGCATTCGCCTGAGCAATGGTTTTACCATCCTCATCTTCTGCTGATAAATATATAACAGGCTCTTCAACTACCACCCTACCATCTTGAACTTTTCGGTATGGCGTTTCAATGAAACCAAGATTATTAATTTTTGCGTGTACACAAAGCGACGAGATCAAACCAATATTAGGTCCCTCAGGTGTTTCAATGGTACACAATCTTCCATAGTGCGTATAGTGAACGTCACGAACCTCAAATCCAGCACGCTCGCGGGAAAGACCACCAGGTCCTAGCGCTGAAAGACGACGCTTGTGCGTGATCTCGGCCAGTGGATTGGTTTGGTCCATGAATTGAGATAACTGATTTGTACCAAAGAATGAATTAATTACAGACGATAACGTACGTGCATTAATTAAATCTGTCGGAGTAAACACCTCATTGTCACGAATGTTCATCCGCTCACGTATCGTACGCGCCATACGCGAAAGGCCTACACCAAATTGCGCATATAATTGTTCACCCACTGTACGAACACGACGATTGGATAAGTGGTCAATATCATCCACTTCAGCCTTCGAATTGATCAGATTTATTAAATATTTAACGATCGCAATAATATCTTGTTTCGTTAATACTTTTATCTCATCAGGTGTATCCAATTTCAATTTGCGGTTAATGCGGTAACGACCTACATCACCCAAATCATATCTTTTATCAGAGAAGAATAAGCGGTCGATAATACCACGTGCTGTTTCTTCATCAGGTGGTTCTGCATTACGCAACTGACGGTAAATATGTTCTACAGCTTCTTTCTCTGAGTTGGAAGTATCTTTCTGTAAAGTGTTATATATAATAGAATAATCTGCGTTGTTTGCACCATCTTCTTTTGTCAGAATAATGGATTTCACACCAGCATCTATTATCATATCGATGTGATCATCTTCTAGAATCGTTTCACGCTCCAGAATGATTTCATTACGGTCAATCGATACAACTTCACCGGTATCTTCATCTACAAAGTCTTCTACCCATCTCTTAAGAACTCTTGCTGCCAATTTACGGCCTACTAATTTCTTAAGACCAGATTTACTAACTTTAACTTCGTCAGCCAATTCAAATAACTCAAGAATATCCTTATCTGAGTCATAACCAATAGCACGTAGAAGAGTAGTTACCGGGAATTTCTTTTTCCGATCTATGTAAGCATACATGACGTTGTTTACGTCTGTAGCGAACTCGATCCAAGATCCTTTAAAAGGAATAACTCTTGCCGAGTAAAGTTTGGTGCCGTTGGTATGGCGGCTTTGGCCAAAGAATACACCAGGCGAACGGTGAAGTTGTGAAACGATAACCCGCTCAGCGCCGTTAATTACGAAAGTACCTTTAGGCGTCATATAAGGAATTGTTCCCAAATAAACATCCTGTACGATAGTTTCGAAATCCTCGTGTTCTTCATCATTACATGATAAACGTAACTTAGCTTTAAGCGGAACGCTATAAGTTAAGCCTCGTTCAATACATTCCTGAATATCATAACGTGGCGGATCGATAAAATAATCCAAAAATTCAAGTACGAATATGTTTCTTGAATCAGAAATAGGGAAGTTTTCAGAAAAAACTTTGAACAGCCCTTCCTGGTGGCGGTTATCAGAAGTAGTTTCCAACTGGAAAAACTCCCTGAAAGATTGCAATTGCACATCCAGAAAATCAGGATAGTCGATGACTTTTTTGCTGGTTGCAAAGTTTACTCTTTCGTTACGAATATCTTTGTTTGCCAAGGGAATTAGATTTTAGTTTAAATTAAACTTCGGACGACATGTTTCGCCTCACACGAGGCTCTGTACAGTCAAACAATTTTCACGGATTATAAAAACGGCAATAGACTCCGGTAGAAATACCGGAGTCTAAAACCATCTAGGACTTCTTTAGATGAGAATTATTTAATCTCAACTACAGCTCCTGCTTCTTCTAGTTGTTTTTTCAAAGCTTCAGCTTCATCTTTAGCTACACCAGTTTTTAATTCTTTAGGTGCACCATCTACTAAATCTTTAGCTTCTTTAAGACCTAAACCTGTTAAGTCTTTAACTAATTTAACAACAGCTAATTTTTGACCACCAGCTTCTTTCAAGATTACATCAAAAGATGTTTTCTCTTCAGCAGCAGCAGGAGCATCACCACCTGCAGCAGGACCAGCAACAGCTACAGCTGCAGCAGCTGGCTCAATACCATACTCATCTTTTAAGATTTGAGCTAACTCGTTAACTTCTTTTACTGTTAAGTTTACTAACTGCTCAGCAAACGCTTTTAAATCTGCCATTTTATTTTAAATTTTTGAATTTACTTTTGTAATGAATTAATTATTATAACGGTTTAAGGATACCGTTAACCTCTTTCTTGTAAAGTTTTAACTAAACCTGCAATCGTATTACCACCCGATTTAAGAGCAGAAATAACATTCTTCGCAGGTGATTGAAGCAATCCAACAATCTCACCGATAAGCTCTTCTTTCGATTTAAGCGATACCAATGTATCTAGCTGGTTATCTCCAACAAACACAGCTGCGTCAATATAGGCTCCTTTCAAAAGGGGTTTATCACCCTCTTTGCGAAGTTCCTTGATCAGCTTAGCAGGAAGATTTCCTACCTCAGAGAATAAAAGTGTTGAAGCACCTTTCAATACTCCCTTTAATTCAGCTGCATCAACGCCTGCTTCTTCAAGTGCTTTCTCAATTAATGAGTTTTTAGCAACCTGAATTTTTATGCCTCTTTCAAAACACTTCCTACGAATGTTGTTGATTTTTGCTACAGTCAAATCAGCAGTATCAGCAATATAAAAATTACCGTAAGATTTGATCTGATCAGTTAAAGCTTGAACAATTTCTTGTTTTTCTTCTTTTCTCATGATTAAATCCCCGCTACTGATTTAGTTTCTACTTGAATACCCGGGCTCATTGTTGATGAGAGGTGGATACTCTTGAAATATGTTCCTTTTGCTGCAGACGGTTTTAACTTAGAAATTGTTTGAATAACCTCTAAAGCATTTTCATAAATTTTGTCTGCATCAAATGACACCTTACCTACCGAAGCATGGATGATACCGGTTTTGTCAACTTTGAAGTCAATCTTACCACCTTTAACATCGGTTACTGCCTTACCCACATCTTGGGTAACAGTACCTGACTTAGGATTTGGCATTAAGTTACGAGGTCCCAAAATACGACCAAGTCTACCTACTTTAGCCATCACGCTAGGCATGGTAATAATGATATCAACGTCGGTCCACCCACCTTCAATCTTGCTGATATACTCATCTAAACCTACATAATCCGCACCAGCTGCCTTAGCTTCTTCTTCCTTATCAGGAGTACATAAAACTAAAACACGTACGGTCTTACCGGTTCCATGAGGCAAAGTAGCAATACCACGCACCATTTGATTTGCTTTACGAGGGTCAACGCCTAAACGGACGTCAATATCAACCGAAGCATCAAATTTAGTGGTAGTAATATCCTTTACTAAGGCTGAAGCCTCTTGTAAAGTATATGCTTTACCAGCTTCAATTTTGGATAGTGCCGCTTTTTGATTTTTTGTTAATCTAGCCACTTTCTTAAATTGATTTCTGTTAAATTAATTGTTCCAGGGCGCATCACCTGATACAGTGATACCCATACTACGCGCTGTACCTGCAACCATTTTCATAGCCGCTTCTACAGTAAATGCGTTTAAGTCCGTCATTTTATCTTTGGCAATGTTTTCAACCTGTTCCCAGGTTACTTTTCCTACCTTTTTACGGTTAGGCTCACCAGATCCTCCTTTAATGCCTGATACTTCAATTAACTGAATTGCTACAGGAGGAGTTTTAATGATAAAATCAAATGACTTATCGGCATAAACCGTAATGACAACAGGTAATACTTTGCCTGGCTTGTCTTGGGTACGTGCATTAAACTGCTTGCAAAACTCCATGATGTTCACACCCTTAGCACCTAAAGCAGGTCCTACTGGTGGAGACGGGTTAGCTGCGCCACCCTTCACCTGTAATTTCACTAACGCACTGACTTCTTTTGCCATTTTTGATTCTAATTTTTAATTACTAAATGTTTGTTAGTAAGTTGGAAGCAATATAACGTAACATTTATTGTGTGCACAATTACCTATGCTCTTTTTAAGAGAGCGCAAAAATACAACAAAATTCAGATAATAACAAAGACTTTTGCCTTTTTTTCTAAATTTTGTTGTATTAAATTCTTGGATTGCCTTGAGAAACGACCGTAAGGTTAGCGTTATTCTTTCTCAACCTGCATATAATTAAGCTCTAATGGTGTTTTTCTTCCGAATACTTTAACCATCACTTTAAGCTTTTTCTTTTCTTCGTTAACTTCCTCGATTTCACCTGAGAAGCCATTAAAAGGTCCATCGGTAACTTTAACAGCTTCGCCAACATAATACGGTACATTCATCATCTCGCCTTGCTCACTCATTTCATCCACTGTACCTAGTATCCGATTAACTTCTGCTTGACGTAAGGGAATTGCATTACCAGCATTATCGCCAAGAAAACCAATCACACTATTGATATTCTTGATAATGTGCTCCAATTCGCCATCGAGGGATGCCTCCAGTAAAACGTAACCAGGGTAATAATTTCTCTCCTTAGCTATCTTTTTACCTTCTCTCATTTGAAAATACTTCTCCATAGGTATTAAAACCTGTGGAACCAAATGATTAATGCCCAAGCGGTTAACTTCGGCTTCTATATATTGTTTTACTTTTTTTTCTTTGCCGCTAACCGCACGTACAACATACCATTTCAATTGCTGATCTGCCATTCTATAATCCTCCTGATTTTTTAGGTTGTTGTGCCGTATATAAGCTTTAATATCGCACTTGATGATTGATCCATCGCCAATACTACAAGGGCTATAATAATGGATGCAACGAGTACAACCACAGCAGAATTCTGTAGCTCCGACCAGGTAGGCCAAGACACCTTCTGAGTCATCTCGTGATAAGAATCTTTTATAAAATCAAGTACGTTTGCCATTGTTAGTATGAAATATATTTCTAAGACTTCGCGGCCTACTGTCAACATTATAAAGCCAACGGAAACCGATTTTTTTATTATGCACGGGCACAAGGATTCGAACCCTGATCAAAGGTTTTGGAGACCTCTATTCTACCATTGAACTATGCCCGTGTAAAACAATTAGCTAACTGGAGTAAACCAATTAGCTAATTTATATGCTAAATTAAGCAACAATTTCAGTAACCTGACCAGCACCTACTGTTCTACCACCTTCACGGATCGCAAAACGTAGACCTTTTTCCATTGCAATAGCGTTGATCAATTTTACATTGATAGTAACGTTATCACCTGGCATAACCATTTCTACACCTTCTTGTAAAGTGATTTCACCTGTTACGTCAGTGGTACGGAAATAGAATTGAGGACGGTATTTGTTAAAGAATGGTGTGTGACGACCACCTTCTGCTTTTGATAATACGTAAACCTCAGCTTTAAACTCAGTGTGAGGAGTTACACTACCTGGTTTACAGATAACCATACCACGACGGATATCAGTTTTCTCAATACCACGTAATAATAAACCTACGTTATCACCTGCTTCACCTCTATCTAGAATCTTGCGGAACATTTCCACTCCTGTAACAACAGATTTTAGATTCTCAGCACCCATACCTAAGATATCAACTGTATCTCCAGAATTGATAACACCACGCTCGATACGTCCAGTAGCTACTGTACCACGACCAGTGATGGAGAATACGTCTTCCACAGGCATCAAGAACGGAAGTTCTGTTAAACGTGGAGGAATTGGAATGTAGTTATCTACAGCGTCCATCAATTCCATGATTTTGTCTACCCACTGAGCCTCACCGTTCAAGCCTCCAAGTGCAGAACCGCGGATTACAGGGATATCATCACCTGGGTATTCGTAGAACGATAACAACTCACGGATTTCCATTTCAACTAGATCTAGCAATTCAGGATCGTCTACCAAGTCTACTTTATTCATGAAAACTACAAGAGCAGGAACACCTACTTGACGAGCCAATAAGATGTGCTCACGTGTTTGAGGCATCGGACCATCAGTTGCTGCTACAACGATGATTGCTCCGTCCATCTGCGCAGCACCAGTAACCATGTTTTTTACATAGTCAGCGTGACCTGGACAGTCAACGTGTGCATAGTGACGACTAGCAGTTGAGTATTCAACGTGTGCGGTATTGATAGTGATACCACGCTCTTTTTCTTCAGGAGCCGAGTCAATTGAATCAAATGAACGTGCTTCTGAAAGACCTTTATCTGCCAAAACTTTGGTAATAGCAGCTGTCGTAGTAGTTTTACCGTGGTCAACGTGACCGATTGTACCTATATTTAAGTGAGGCTTACTGCGGTCAAATTTCTCTTTTGCCATTTTTTATGCGAATTAGTAAGTTAATTTTTATTTTGGTTTTTTTTATTTTACACTTACGAGCCAATGATGGGACTTGAACCCATGACCTCTTCCTTACCAAGGAAGTGCTCTACCGCTGAGCTACATCGGCTTGTTTGAACAGCAAAAAGCTAAAGCCGATATCGGTTTTAACTTCTTGGTCCCTGGAGCGGAAGACGGGTCTCGAACCCGCAACCTATAGCTTGGAAGGCTATCGCTCTACCAATTGAGCTACTTCCGCTTATTGTTTAATGATTTTGTCAACATCTATTTCTTACATAGATACAAAAAACCATGACAACTAGACTAATCAACAGACTAATCTAAAAAAGAGTGGGGGGAGAAGGATTCGAACCTTCGAAGCCGAAGCAACGGATTTACAGTCCGTCCCATTTGACCGCTCTGGTATCCCCCCAACTTGAGCCCCCTGCCGGGATCGAACCAGCGACCTACTGATTACAAGTCAGTTGCTCTACCAGCTGAGCTAAGGAGGCAAATTTTATTTGCTAAATAAAAGAACTTTATCCTCAGGAAACCACCCTTTCTTCTCAATTCTGAACCCCTGTGTTCCCTTTGGGACTGCAAAGATAGACAAGAAAGTATTAAATCAAAAAAAAAGTGAAAATATTTATAACAAAAAAGGTGCTCGGATAGCAAATAGCTTGTTTATCAGCCAAATATTTTTTTCCATACCCGCACAGACCTTTGT
>DATMSZ010000042.1:0-8797 GCA_035565175.1 Pseudosphingobacterium sp. | reverse complement strand
CTGAGGCACTAATAATCTGCTCTAAATCACCTCCATCATAAAAACCACTTAAAAACAGAAGACCATTTGGCTTAAGAGAACTAACATATCTTTCTAAATGGTCTAGCAAGATATTTCTATTAATGTTAGCAACAATAACATCGTAAATTTCATCAGGTATTATTTCCTTCGAACCGCAAAGGGTCTTTATATTTGATACTTGATTTAATTCAATATTTTCTTTTACGCTTGTATAGCAAACAGGGTCGTAATCAATAGCGGTAACTTCTGAAGCACCAATTTTTGCAGCCAAAATAGCTAAAATCCCAGTGCCACATCCCATGTCCAATACTCTTTTCCCACTCAAATTAGTATCCAATAAATACGCCATCATTAAAGAAGTGGTTTGATGGTGCCCTGTACCAAACGCCATCTTAGGGTCAATAATTATTTCGTATTCATAGTTCGGCTTCTGTTCGTGAAAGGTTGCTCTTACGTAACACTTATCGGAAATGTATATGGGCTCAAAATTACTTTCCCAAACAGCATTCCAATTTTGCGGCTCAATTTTATTTACAACGTAAGAAACATGAAAACTCTCTGGTAATTTTAACAGTATATGTTCTACTTCTACAAGATCTAAAGCGGCACTAGCAATATATGCTTTAAAACCATTAGAAGTTTCTTCAAAGGTGTCGAATCCAATTTCAGCAAGATCGTTAATTAATAAATCTTGCTGCCAATCCTCGTCGCTATCAGAGGTAAAGACAAGTTCGCTATAATCCATTCGTCGCAAGTAAAAAAGGCACATAATAAAATATGTACCTTCGTAAAAAATGTATAATACTAATTAAACACTTTAATAATATCCGTGAAATCTCTGGATTTCAATGATGCCCCACCTATTAAACCACCGTCAATATCTGCTTGCGAAAATAAATCTGGAGCATTTTTAGGATTACAGCTACCCCCATACAATATACTTGTGCTATCGGCTACTGCTGCACCATATTGTTGTTCGATTTCTTTTCTAATAAAAGCATGCACCTCTTGTGCTTGTTCAGGACTCGCCGTTAATCCGGTGCCTATTGCCCACACAGGTTCATACGCAATAATGATTTTAGAAAAATCATCGACAGATAGGTGAAAAACACCATTTTGTAACTGGCCTTTTATGATATTGAAATAGTCGCCAGCTTCTCTTTCATCTTTCGTTTCTCCTATACAGAAAATGGGAGTTAAATTGTTTTTTAAAGAGATATCTACCTTCTTTGCGAGCTGCCCATCTGATTCACCAAAATAAGCTCTTCTTTCCGAATGTCCAAGTATTACATACTCAGCTCCCGTTGACAAGATTTGTTTCGCAGAAATTTCGCCGGTATAGGCGCCCGATTCTTCTTGATAAACATTTTGAGCTCCGATGGACACATTATTGGCTTCTTTAGCTAATGAAGCAATAGCATGAAGATGTATAAATGGACTGCAAACAACAACTTGTTGATTTCCTATCACCTCATCCTTAACCATATTAACGATCTCAGAAAAAAGACTTAGCCCTTCCTGATACTCGAGATTCATTTTCCAATTACCTGCTACAATTTTTTTACGCATGATTTACTTAATTTGTTATGTTCGTTGCTTATCTGTTATTTGAAAAACCTCTTCCAATATCGATTTTTCGACGTGGTCAAATTTACGATTACGCCTATCAAAAACCAACTCAGTCGTCTCAAACATTTTATTTAACTCATAAACTTCCGCATTTTCACTTATACCCCATGAAAAATCGGGAATAAATGTAGGAGGCATGGTGCTTCCAAAAATACTTGCACCTACACCAACTACCGTACCGGTGTTGAAAGCAGTATTAATAGCACATTTGGAATGATCTCCCATTATCAATCCACAAAATTGAAGGCCGGTATTTCTATATTGTTTGCTTCCGTAATGATATAGTTTTACGCTCTTATAATTATTCTTCAAATTAGAGTTATTTGTATCTGCTCCCCAATTGCACCACTCCCCCATTACGCCACTTCCAAAATAACCATCATGTCCCTTTGAAGAATTACCCCAAATAACACATGTATTTAACTCTCCTCCAACGCGGCTTGAGGGTCCAACTGTAACGTTGCTATATATTTTTGCCCCCATTTTAACCTGTGAATTTTCGCCTAATGCAAATGAACCACGAATAAGGCATCCCTCCCATATTTCACTGTTTTTAGCTAGGTATATTGGGCCTTTGAGAGAATTAAACGTAGAGCATTCTGCTGACGCACCCTCCTCCACAAAAATATGATCTCCGATAATTGTATTGGTGCTGCTCAATGTACCCGACACCCTTCCTTCAGTTAATAGGTCAAAATCTTTACGTAATTCGTAGCCATTTATTCGAAAAATATCTTCGGGATAGTTTATATAGGTAATCGAAC
This sequence comes from Pseudosphingobacterium sp., assembly GCA_035565175.1. GTDB lineage: Bacteria > Bacteroidota > Bacteroidia > Sphingobacteriales > Sphingobacteriaceae > Olivibacter. The sequence continues at coordinate 6,383 of DATMSZ010000042.1, read as the reverse complement.
GCGTATAATCTACAGATTTATAGTCTTCAAAATTAGATTCTTTCAACCTTTGGAGTTCCGTGATTTTGGAACGAGCAGCTATAAATGCTTTTCCATCAGAAAGTTTTTCCGAATGCTTTAAAGATATCACATGCTCACACAATGCTTCGTCAGGACATATATTTGCTTTTATTAAAAGTACGTCCTCCTCTAAACCAAGTGGGTACTTTGTTTGCAAATACTCAGCGGTCAAGTAAGACACAGGTAACTTCAGCCATTTTGACCATTTTTCAGCTATCGTTAATATTCCTACACGTAGATCAGCAACCGGTCTGGTAAGGCTTAAGGGATAAAAATTTACGCGTAATTCATTATCATCGTAAAGTACTATTTGCATACTAGCTATTTTCTTTATTTATGAGAAGATATCGATTAATTTAATTCAACAATTGTAATCTTGTGGTTCTTCAAGAATGATGAATCTTTACTGAACTAAATATTTGGTAACCTAAATTTCCAACCAAAAATAACTAAAAATAAAAAAGTCTCGATAAACATCGAGACTTTATATTTAAAAATCGTAGCGCCTTATTTTTTGTTATAACGGTTGCGAAATTTATCGATCCTCCCTGCCGTGTCTACTAACTTCATCTTACCAGTATAAAATGGGTGTGAAGTATGAGAGATTTCTAACTTAACTAAAGGGTATTCCTGACCGTCTTCCCATTGGATAGTTTCTTTAGTGTCAATGCAAGACTTAGTGATAAAAGCATATTCATTTGACATGTCTTTAAACACCACTAATCTGTAATTTGATGGATGCAAATCTTTCTTCATTATAATAACCAGTTTATTAACATCATATTCCTTTGATATTTTTTAATAGCCTTTAGCAGGTGGTATTAAAGGTCAACGATGTATATATTTTTTTAATTGTTAATTTCTTTTAAGGCTGCAAAGATAGTTATTAAAACAAATCAATCAAAATATATTAACTAATTTTTCCACATACTTAACGCTTTGAAGTTGAGCTTCTTTTCCAAGCTATAAGTAATTTGGTCATTCTACTGTAACGCTTTAATCCTTCCGGCTGATTATTAAGTTGGAGATACTCGTTATAGAATCGAGAACTAGCTTGATTTAAAACACCATCAAATTTTCTCCAATAAGTATTTTCCACTTCAGCGTCTTTCAGGATATCCTGACTGATGAGCTTTAACACATTAAAATAGGTATCTCTATCTTCAAAGGCCAACTGACCTAAAAGAATAAATAAGGCATTATAATAAGCTGAGTAACGAAAAAGCAAATTATCACTTTCTGTACATAAAATAAATCCAATAAGATTAGCTTCGTCTTCAAACCCAATACCTGCCTGATGCCCTAACTCATGACACGCAGTAAATGGCTTGGCAAACACAGGCATAGAAGTGTTAACCTGTGCCTCCTGAGTAAATGGATTAAAATACCCTGCTACCATTGTATAATTAACGTGAAGGTTAGTAATTGGACTTTTAACCATAGGAAGATAGCTAAATAAATAGGGACGCAAAGAAGAACTGTTTGCTAACAAATTTTGCGCTTGCAAAAAAATTTGTTGATTGCTGATTTGAAAATCTTGCTGCTTTAAAAGCTTCCTGAGCTCATTAGCTTTATCAATGCATAAAACCGTAGTCTCCACTAGCTCACATGACTGGTTTATATTCATATCCAGTCCCATCCGTTTTTCTAAGGGAAGTCGGAAATAATTTAAGCCCCAAAAAATATAAAAACAACTAATAAGAATTTGTAGAAAAATAATTGACCGAACAGAATGGATAGCTGCATTTAAATACGCCTTCCGTAATAGACACCTCGTAATATTAATAACAAAAAATATAAAAATTAGTATGAAAAGGCAATATAAACAATCACCAACACTAAAAGGCAGCCACCCTGTAAGTGTCTGCCCCATAATAGCAAAAACAGGAAAAAGTTTACCACTATAAAATCGTTCAACCCAAACAGGGTGTTGACCGAACCACCATACAGCGACTAAAACGAAGAGCAATAATGCAACTATCTTGAGCTGTTGAAATAGCTTTTCTTTCATTTTAAAGATTTCGTAACACTAACTTTCTTGCTCAAAATATAGTTGATAGAAGTTCATACCTTTCTCTTCATCAAAGCCTTTCATTATCAATTCACGTTTGCCGTGAATATATACATGGAAATTTTTATCTAATTTTAAAATAGATTTAAAGATCTTGGCGCCCTTCTTTACAGCTTGCTCAGAAATTTCAAAACTATCCCCAATAGCTAGGTCATGCATTTCTTCAAAATTTGTTTTATATTCTTTAAACATCGAGATAGCTTGCGGATTACCCAAAACTTCCTCTGTAAATTCATCTACTTCAAACACCTCTTTCTCTTTAAAATAAGCTGCAGAACGATTTAAAAGATCAATTTTATCTGCTCGCTCCATTTCAAAAGTTCCATCTAACTTTTCATTTACGAAGTTTTTACACACCTCCATCAAATTCCCTGTTTGATGAAAATTATCGTTCCTAACTTTTATCTGCATAAAATCGTCTTTCCAATAAACCGCTTCATTTTGTTTATTTGTTTGGTCTATAGCTAGCACTTTATACCCTTCTTCCTTTTCACATTTCAGAATTAAACAACCTTTATCAAGTTTGTGAATATTGATAGCTTCTTCTTCATATCCAACTTTAAAGGCACCATGCTCCGGATAAACCTTCAAGTATGTTTCCTTAGTTTCTGATTTAAAAACACCTATTGCATCTAAAATCTCCCCTTCTAATTGCACCTGTTCAAAATTCACAACATACACCTCTCCTGCCTTTATTTTAGGATGGTTTGACGACTCATATAAATGTTTGGTAATCTGTTGGCTCATCGTATGAAAATCGATCTCCTCTTCAAAAAAAAGTCGAATAAAATGGTAAAGTTCATTTAATTCGAGATCCCCGCTACTATGTGTAAACCGATAGATATCATTTACCTTTTCAAAAGGGGTTAAAAAATATTGCATTAAAAGCTTGGGTAATATTTCATCTTGTAGATTTAGGGGCTTATCAGACAAGATATAATGCTCATCCAACATTTTATTTCCCACGCGATGAATAGAGAGTTGAGCTAAAGAAGCTTCGAAAAATGATAGCATATTATTTTCTTAAGAAGGCTAAATTAATATTATTGTTCTGCTGTAAAAAAACGATGCATAAATAACAACTGATATTGTATGCTGTTCGTCCAGTAATCCCAATTGTGAATTCCAGGCCGAGTTATGTAGTCATGTGGAATATTTCTATCTATTAATTTTTGATGCAATTGTTCATTGACTTTATAAAAGAAATCTCCAGTACCACAATCTATGATGATGGAAAGTCTATTAGGCACTAATAGGTGAAGCATATTTGTAACAGTATATTTCTCCCATAAATCGGCATGTTCAGCTTGTGAGCCTAGCCGTTTGGCTAAATCCCAGTTAGAAGGGAAAGGACGAATATCAACACCACCCGATAGGCTTCCGGCTGCTCCAAATAAATCCTGATGTTTAAAAGCCAAATACAAAGCACCATGCCCCCCCATACTTAAACCTGTTATCGCTCTCCCTTGCCTCGATTTTATGGTTTTATACTTTTGGTCAATAAACGGAACCAACTCGCTAATGATATACGTTTCATATTTGAAATTGTCGTCAACCGGACTATCGAAATACCAGCTGCTGAATCCTCCGTCAGGACATACAATTATAAATTGGTAATGATCTGCTATTTGTCGAATGACTGGAGCTTTTTTAATCCAATCAGCATAATTCCCACTATAACCGTGTAGCAGGTAAACCACCGGCATTTCTTTGCTCTTGTCATAACTATCAGGAGTAATAACAACTGCCTTTATGGCTTTGTTCATCGTCTTACTCATCGTGCTCAGGGTATCTACTTCAGCTCCTCGTACGATTAGTAAAGCAAAATAAAAACTTATAAAGAATGTAATTTTACGCATAATAATTTATTAAAATAGTTTATCTATTGCGGCTTTGAAAGTATTGCAATGAGCATCAACGATATCTCTAATTAAAGATGAATAACCGCCTCCCATACTAACCTGTATGGGTAAACCATACTGCTTACAATATTCAAAAACAATTTCATCTCTTAATTTACAGCCCATTTTCGTTAGTGATAACCATCCAAGTTTATCAGTAGCTAAAACATCCACTCCTGCCTGATAAAAAACAAAATCAGGTTTTACACGATTTATTATGGAGGGTATGTTCTTCTGCAAAATATCTAAATATGCATCGTCTTTTATATAGTCGGATAAACCTATATCCAGATCTGATTTCTCTTTTCTAAACGGGAAATTTCGTTGGCTATGCATTGAAAAAGTAAATACACTGTTTTCGTTTTCAAATATTTCTGCCGTACCATTTCCTTGATGTACATCGAGATCTACAATCAAGATTTTCTTTGCTTTTTTTTGCTTAAGAAGATAATGGGCCCCGATAGCCTGATCATTTAATAAGCAAAAGCCCTCCCCCCAATCGCTTCCGGCATGGTGTGTACCACCTGCTACATTAAACGCAATTCCATTTTGCAGAGCAAAATTACAGGCTTCTATTGTTCCTTGCACAATGCTAAATTCTCTTTTTATCAGTTGCTCAGTTAATAAAAACCCAGTGCGTCTAACTTCTTTAGACGACAAGCTTAAGGTTTTCAGTTTCCACCAATAAGAAGGTTTATGCGCTAAAATAATATACTGTTCTTCAATTTGCTGTGGTTTGAAAAAGCTTTTTGGTTCAACAACGCCTTCGTATATAAGTTGTTCCGGAATTAGTTCATATTTCAACATTGGAAAACGGTGTCCCACAGGTAAAGGATGAACATATAATGGGTCGAATGCAATCTTCAACAATTTTTTACTCCTTAGTCAAAAACGCCCTAAATTACTAACTATAGGTTGGATTTGTTATATTTTATTTGTTTTTTATTGTTCAAATACGGTTTCTCTTTTATATTGGCGTAATTTAAAATTGTTTTAATGATAGCTAGCAGTACTATTATCATACCAAAGGCCCCTAAGTAAATAAGCGAATAAAAGAATTCGTCTTCCACTTCGAATCGCTTCATAATAATGCCGTAAATTGCCCATATAACCACTAGTCCAAAGAAAATATTATGTTTAAAATAAACTACTACCGACCCCACGGCAGTTGCTGTGAATAGTAATACGTAGCTGACATATAGATCTACTGCGTCACTAGCCAACCAACCGAGGCTAACTAACCAAGCCGCGAAATTTGCCAAGGTGGCTATGGTAGTCCAGCCGAAATAACAACTTAACGACAATTGTGTAATAAAGAGTGAAGCTTTCCCTTTTTTTGGATTCAGCATTTGAAGACGCCTATCTATCACATAGAGCGTAAAAAGTTGAATTAGCAATAATGCTAATGATGTACCGGGCATGTCATTCAGCCAAGTGTATATCCATAAACTAATTGCAAGCTGATTAATAGCAAAAACAACACCTATTAGAGATATTTCCTTATTAGTAATATAATTTTCACTTTTTCTGAAGGCTTGAATTAGATGAAAGCCAACCATTACAAATAGACCTAAGTAAATTACCGACCATATGGAGAAGGTAAAGTTTGCTGGAGTAATGCCAGATTCATATTTCATTGACATTTCGGCCATGGTGTAGCTGCCAACTACCCCTGTTTGACCTAACATTGATATAAGAAAAGCAAAAAAATAGGTAATAACATTTAATATTGCCAATTGTTTAATATACTGCATAACATGTCTTTTTATATTAAACAAATTGCTGAGTATAAAGTTCAAATAGTATCAATCGAGATATGTTAGGAGCTCATTGAGGTATTGATGGTCAATATCATCAAAATTGTTTAACATATCACTATCTATATCTAGTACGCCTATTACTTGCCCATTACAACGAAACGGTAGCACAATCTCTGATTTGGAATCAGCGCTACAAGCGATGTGGCCAGGAAATTTTTCAACATCAGGTACAATTAACACTTTATTTTCTGCCCAAGCGCTGCCACAGACGCCCTTCCCTTTTTTTATTCTCGTACAAGCTATAGGTCCCTGGAAAGGGCCTAACACAAGCTCTTCATTCTTTATCAAATAAAACCCCACCCAGAAGAAATTGAATTGGGCCTTCAAAGCAGCAGATATATTGGCCAAATTTGCTATTAAGTCGTCTTCTCCCTCAATCAATGCCTTAATTTGCGGTAATAAAGACTGATATTGACTTTCTTTTGTTCCCGTTTGTATCGTTAAATTTTCTGCCATTTCTTTTAAACCTTTATTTACGGAGACAAAATAAAGAACTTTCTAGAACAGGTATTGCTATCTGAAAGCAATATT
>DATMSZ010000041.1:0-7038 GCA_035565175.1 Pseudosphingobacterium sp. | reverse complement strand
TATCTCCAGTTTAAAGAAGCTGTTGGTATGAAGTTTTATTTCCTATTACTAGCTTGCATCTTTTATGTTTTCGGCGTTTTTTTGGTTACCATGATCATCAATGTACCAATTAACGAATCGTTGGATAAATTGGATATCTTAAGGGCGAGCGATAACGATTTACTACACCAACGTATTCAGTTTGAAAACAGATGGATTCCCTTTAATACGACAAGAGCAGTCTGTGCTTTCCTATCCTTATTATGTTTTGTAGTTGCCAAAATAGAACAAGAGTAATTTATTACATGAAAAACATCAAAAGAAATAAGAAAATGGAAATAACTTCATACATATGTAACACATGTGGTGTGCAATACCAACCATCAATAGAAAGCCCGATAGACTGTAAGATATGCCGAGATGAACGGCAATATGTTAATGCCAATGGGCAAAGCTGGACAAGCCTCCCATCCATTAACCAACGTTATAAAAACATTATTGAAAAAGTACGGGATGACCTTTATGCACTTTATACCACACCTTCTTTTGGAATTGGTCAACGAGCACATTTGCTACTTACAGCCCATGGCAATATCTTATGGGATTGCATAAGCAACATAGACGAAAGCACAATAGCCATTATCAATCTATTGGGCGGAATAAAAGCTATCGCAATTTCTCATCCCCATTATTATAGCACAATGGCTGAATGGAGCCTAAAATTTGGTAATGTACCTGTTTATATCCATGCAAAAGATAGCTATTGGCTTACAAGAAGAGATTTCAATTTAGTCCTCTGGGAAGAAGAAAAACTGGAATTGTGGCCACAACTCAACCTTATAAACTGCGGTGGCCACTTCGATGGAGGTACAATATTACACCATGCCGTGGCAGATGGCAAACTGCTTGTAGGAGATGTTATTCAAGTTTGTCCTGATCATAAATCCGTTTCTTTTATGTACAGCTATCCAAATTATATACCCTTATCTAAAAGAGAGATATTAAGAATACAAAAACTAGTAAGTCCCCTTCGTTACAGATATATGTATGGAGCTTTTGGGCATTATCTCCATGATAATGCAGCAGAAATTACCGAATATTCTATAAAACGATATTTAAAAATATATGAGTAGTTAGTTAGGAAATAAATCACTCGTAAAATTCCAATCTGTTTTAACGTGCTCCATTTATTCATATAGCAATCATACTCCTAATGATGAAGACATAAGTGCTGAATCCCACCAGCATAAATACCGCTATTAAAGATTCACTTAAGTTTTATTTAATAGTCTATTGATTTAGTAGACTATTTTATCTATGTTTGCTCTGTCATGCCACCAATAAGCTTATTGCGCCAAATAGTGGATAACAGATGAAGGTATTTTTTAATAGTAATGGTTTATGAGAATTTTGATACAAAATCCGATGAAGAATAAGGAATTACTTCTGCTCATCAAAAACCAAAGAAAGGTTAAAGGTCTCTCCCAGACGGACATGGCAAAACAGCTAAATATTGTTCTGAAGACCTATCAAAATATTGAAAGTGGAGTAACTCGGCTGGATATCGATCGTTTAATGCAAATCGCTGAGCTAATCGATTTGGATTTAGCCGCCGTGTTCCAGATAAACAGAAACTCAATAGAACCGAATAATGAAAAAGAGCTCTATAACAGAATCATTACTGAAAAAGAATACTACATTGCAAAACTTGAGAATGATATAAAGTTTTATCAAGAAATTCTAAAAGAAAATAAACATTTCTAGAGCCAGGTTAAGGGTTGCTTTTTCGACACGAGAGTTGCATCCAATATACACAAGCCACAAAAAAAGGAAACTGAGTGCAGATTAGCACCCAGTTACACTTGTTTTTATAGAGTAGAAAATGCCATCGTTTTCATTTGGCTACTACTTACCGCCAAAATTTGATTATATTCTTCTAGTAAACTGATATATTTGTCTTTCCAATAGTTGATTTTCTCTCTTTCTTCAAATAAAAGCTCACTGTTTAGCAACTTGTGATTACTAAAAGCATTTTGAAACTCTTCAGAGGAAAATAGCTCAGGAAATTCATTTGAAAAATCATGCTTTAACGCGCAACCGATTTTGAAAATAATATCAGGTTTAAACTTTGGTTGATTAAACCAATTGTAAATAGATCTCCTATTTACTTTCATTAAACGGGCTAATTCGCTAATGCTGTAACCATTGCGTCTTATCGTCCTTTCAACAATTTCGCCATAGTGCTTATCCATAGTTTTTCTCATTTAGTTGGTAGTAATTAAAAAACTTTATACAAAGAAACCGTACAAATAACACATATGCTAGAGGAAAAATCACAAGAATGAACAGGAAATTTCCTGTTTTTGCATATGAAGTTTTTATAACATACTGCAAATGCATATGAAATAAACACTTTTACTCACCTTTATGGGTTGCCCTACTATGCAACGGTGCGACGCTGCTGATCCTTTAGACGCTTTAATTCATAGAATTACACTATACATATCAACATATAAATCTTATATTAGCGGCTTCCAATTAAAATACTCCAGATTAATATTTATAATACGTTATTAATTCACTGAGATGATCAAGGCCAGCAAGAAGGACAAAGATTTGGTTGTAAATTTACTCAGTCATTCCTTTAAAGACAACCAAAGTGTTGCTTATATAGTGGGTAAAAGAAACGATAAGCAAAAACGCATTCGGGCGCTTATTGATTATTCTTTTGAGCTCTGTTTTCTTTTCGGTGAGGTATGGCTATCGGATGATAAAAAAGCTTGCGCATTGGTACTCTACCCACACCAAAAAAGAACGACCTTAAAGTCCACATGGCTAGACATACAACTGATTATTCGTGCCATTGGCTGGAAAGGAGCGTTGAAAGCCATTAAACGGGAGTCAAAAATCAAAGGCATCCAATCAAAAGAAGAAATGGCTTATCTTTGGTTTATCGGTGTCCTTTCGACTGAACAACACAAAGGTATCGGAAGTTCTTTATTAAAGCAAGTGCTAGATGGTGCAGCAAATGCAGGTTTATCCGTATACCTCGAGACCTCCACTCCTAAAAACATCCCCTGGTACAGAAGCTTTGGCTTCCAAAATTATGGCACCATTAACCTAGGATATGATTTATATTTCATGAAGTGGGAACCTATCGATAAGACAGAGCTAACAGAGGCCGTTCAGCATAATTAATAAATAATAAACCGACGATTAAGAAATCTGATGGCTTTGAGAGATCAGGCGGACTACACCAATACAAGATTGACGTAATACAAGTTAAACCAACTGAATACCCATATTTCTAAATGAATCCAATCTCTCATCTTCACTTGGTATATCAGTAATCATCACAGCGATATCGGCAACCCCACATATTCTGAAATGATCTGTACTTCCCAATTTTTCACTGTTGCTGAGTGCGATAGTCTTCAATGATGATGTCAACATTGCACGTTTTACTTCGCCATCTTCACGTATAGCAGCCGTGATTCCAAATTTACTATCCGCTGCACAAGTGCCCATAAAATAAACATCAGCCACATACTCCCCCGCTTCGCTACAAGTTCGGGCACCTGTATTTGTTTCTGTAGTTCTATTATAAATCCCACCTAACACAATTATTTCAATGCGCTCATACTTAGCCAATATAGGAACAAGTGCATGATTGTTGGTAACCACACGAAGCTGTATATCCGCTGGGAAATGGCTAGCTATCGCACATACCGTAGTGCCACCATCCATAAAAATGGTTTGGCAGTTCTTTACAAATTGTTGTGCTTTGAGAGCAATCACATCTTTACCTCCTACAAGGTACTCCGTACGATCTCGAAAACTTAATGGATTTTTTGATCGCGGAATAGCTCCTCCACGAACTTTTGATAGAAGACCATTTTTGTAAAGAATTTCAATATCTCTCCGTACAGTATCTTCCGACACGTCTAACTCAAAAGCCAATAGCTCATAGGTAACCATGTGCGTATTAGTTAGCGCCTTTAAGATATAATCTAAGCGTTCTTCTTTCAGCATTTTTCTTACATCTTAAAAAAACCATTCCCTAGTAGCTGAGGCAATTCACTCATTTTATTGAACACAACCGCGCCCTTTTCTCCCAGCTCTTCCTTATTATGATCGTTTGCCAAGGCAAATACGCGAAAGCCACCTCTAACACCTGCTTCTACCCCAGCCAAGCTATCTTCGATTACTATACATTGAGAAGGCAAAAAACTCATAGCTTTAGCAGCATGCAAAAATATACCGGGATCAGGTTTCCAACTACCTATTTCATAAGAGCTAAATATTCTAGCGGCATCAAAGAAAGGGAGTATCCCTGTCAGCTGGAGGTTTAGTTCAATTTTTTCCCGCGGTCCGCTTGAAGCTACGCAATAAGGTACACTGATGGTTTGTAATAAATCTAGCACACCGTCAATTGGTTTAACTTTCCTTTTAAATTCATCGTAAGCACGTTGTCTAAAATGCTGCTCAAAATTCTCCGGAAAGGGAGTGCCCCTCATATCTTCCAACATCTTTATCGTCTCTAATATTTGCCTCCCACTAAACAATTTAACAGCTTCCTTAATATCTATTTTAGTACCAGGGATCGCTGCCATCTCTAGCAGCACTGAAATCATGATCGTTTCAGTATCTACTAATACCCCATCGCAATCAAAAATAATACATTCAATATTTTGCATATCGTAAAATAAAATTTTTATCTGTCATTTTCACTTTTTTGATCAGACATGGCTCCAACAGTTAACTCCAACAGATGGTATCACTATTTAACCCTCCTACTTAACCACGCCGAGTTCGTATTGCATAAGTCATCGCTACGAATAAAAGTAATAATCCGATAAAACTTAAGGCTATTGGCAAAGATGAATGATAAGCAATGAAACCCAATAATGCCGGTCCAACTAACTGTCCGGCATACCCCATCGTTGTAATTGCAGGAATTGTTACAGTAGGCGAAACACCTTTTAATCTCCCCCCTTCGCTAAAAAAAACAGGAACAACGTTAGCAGCACCTAATCCAAGTAGCACAAAACCCAGAAGAGCTGTAGCAATCCATGGTGTCAGAACAGCTAAAAAAAATCCTGCAGCACCTAGTAAGCTGCCACCAATAACCACTTTTCTACCCTCTAATCGTGCAACTAAATGATCGCCAACTAAGCGCATAGTTGCCATAGCCACAGAAAAAGCAGCATAACCTGTTCCCGCTAGTTCCGATCCGACACTTCTATTTTCGCGCAAAAAAATGGCACTCCAATCAAGCATGGCGCCTTCAGCAAGAAATACCGCAAAACACATGAAGCCTAAAAAAAGTACACTTGCCTTTGTCCATGTAAACACACCGGTACTTGTTATTTCTTCATCCGACGAAAACTTTTTGACAGCTGCTTTTTCTGTGGATGCAGCAAAAAGGTTCTTGTACTGTGATATAGCAATTATTATCAGCAATATCGCAATACCTATCGCGGCGATAACAGGTGTTAATCCAATTTTTATTAAAAAGCCTAGGCCTAAAGAACCCAACAAGCCCCCTACGCTAAAAAGTCCGTGAAAAGAAGACATAATGTGCTTACCATAGAGATTTTGCACATGCACGGCATGCGCATTCACTGCAACGTCGACTGTCCCAACACTCGCTCCAAAAACAAACAATACCACTCCCATTGTTATTGGAGAGGTCATTGTTAAGAGTAAAGGTAATGCAAAGGCCATCGTCAAAGAAGAGCATAAAATCACTATTCTACTACCGAAACGTCCAGTTAACACACCTGTTAATGGCATCATTGTAATAGCTCCCCCGCCCAACAAGAGCAGCAACAATCCCAGGTCCGCATCGTTTAGTCCCAATCGGTCTTTCGCATAGGGCACCATAGGCGCCCAGCTCGATATCCCTAGTCCACAAACCAAAAAGATCAACTGCGTTGCCCTTCTGCCCTTAAGTATAAAGTTTTGCATATTTTGAATGTAATGATATGCAAATAAATGCATTTTTGCATAAAATTGCAAAAAAAATACTTCGGAAATGCATTTACATATAAAAATGCAAAAAGTAAGTCTTTTGGAATGATCTAAAATATTTATCTCTTTCCTTAAATAGCTGTATAGCCACCGTCGATTAAGAAATAACCTCCTGTTATAAAGGACGCTTTATCTGAGCTTAAAAACAGCACCAGTTCGGCAACTTCCTCCGGTTGCCCTAAACGGCCTATCGGATGTTTCGCTTTAAGACCTTCCATTTGCTCTTCACTTAAATGTTTTGTCAATAAAGGAGTTTCAATATACCCAGGCCCCACCGCATTACATCTAATATTTTTGCTACCATATTCTGCGCCAATGTTTTTGGTAATCCCTACTATCCCATGTTTAGAAGCGGTATAAGCAATAGATGACGGGGCAGCAACCGTACCATGCACAGAGGCCATATTTACGATTACACCACTACCGTTTTTTTCCATTGCTAATAACTGGAATTTACAACCATAGTAGACGCCATTAAAATCTACATTTATTACCTTGTTCCAGTCGGCTATCTCATAGTCGCCAGCCAATGCGGCAGGCCCTCCAATACCGGCATTATTACAGGCAATATCTAATTTTCCAAACTTTTCGATGCTTTGTCTGACCAACAATTCATTATCTTCTACAATAGACGTATCTGCTTTAACGAAGTATGCCTTTCCGCCTAATGCACCTATCTCTTTTACTGTCTGATGACCACCATTTTCATCAATATCTGAAACGATTACCGAAGCACTTTCTTTGGCATAGGCAATAGCCACTGCTCTTCCAATGCCAGACCCTGCGCCAGTTACAAGCGCAACTTTATCCCTAAGAATGCCCATTTTAGATTATTTTTTGAGTAAACAAATTAATATATTTACGTGTTCTTTGTTTCAAACAGCTTGCAGATTCTTTTGTTCATTTTTTTAGCAGATTCGTAGAAAAATTTTCCTAGTGCCGGGAAATAATTACTTTTGTTCCGTCGAATAAATTTTACAACAATAATTATTAGTCAAGACATTTTAACAACAACAGCAAAAAGTG
>DATMSZ010000040.1:0-7000 GCA_035565175.1 Pseudosphingobacterium sp. | reverse complement strand
AGAGAAGTACCTATAATGAGAAACATATCTGCTGTTTTGCAAGCGTCGATTGCAAATGACATCATAGGAACAGGTTCGCCAAACCAAACCACGTGGGGTCTTAATTGTGATTTTTTTTCGCAAAATTGCCCCATCTTTATTTCATCACCTTGAATATCGTAGATGAGATTTGGATCTAAGGAGGATTGAGATTTAGTAATCAGGCCATGAAGATGAATAATATTTTTTGATCCCGCTCGTTCATGAAGATCATCAATGTTTTGGGTGACCACTGTAACTCTAAATCTTTCCTCCAATTGCGCAATAGCCCGGTGTGCATCATTTGGCTGAGCTTTACGAACGGCCTTTCTCCGGATATTATAAAAATCCTGAACAAGCTCGGGATTCCGGCTCCACGCTTCGGGTGTAGCCACATCTTCTACTCTATAACCTTCCCATAAGCCATCTTCTCCTCTGAACGTTTTAAGACCGCTTTCAGCTGAGATCCCAGCACCTGTGAAGACTACTATATTCATACCGCTTAAGTATCAAGATATAAGTATCAAGTATCAAGATGTGCTTATGCTATTAATTATGCGTGCCAGCCCAATTAACTTTATTAGATAGGTTGGGGAAAGAACGTTTCGCCCATTCGAAAACACCATACAAGAGCGCTCCGTAAGCTAAATTGCCTAATAGAAGGTTTTTTTCAAAAGGAATAGCTTTTATATAGCAGTCAACTAAGCCTGCAAACGTTTGTGGATAAAGTGTGCCGCCTAACCAAACACCAAGATTTGTTATCAACCAATGGACAAGAACAGCTCCAATCGCAGCAAAAAAAACATTTAATATTGTCACACGTTTTATGAAACCACCTATTAATACCATTAAGGCGAAGGCTGCATACACCCAAACAATTCCCTCGTAAAACAACGTGATTTTTCCATAGTAACCGTAGTTAACAATGATATCTGAAAGAAATAAGGTGAGTAATGGAGTAATATAGGCGGCCCATCTATTTTTAAAATGCGTGCCGGCGAATAGTGCGATAGCTCCTACTGGGGTGAAATTCGCCCATTCACCAAACTTACCTACATTTAAAATGCGCAGTATGCCTGCACTTATGATAATTAATACCAGAATCAGGTTTCTTGTATTGATTTTATTTACAGCATTGTGAGTCATATCCAAGATAATTTATATATGCAAAGTAAAGAAAAATTTTAAAGTCATGCAGCTAAAAAGCAAATGCTTTATGACAACCTAATAGTTAATGCTTTAAATTTATAAATAAACATACTCCAATTTTATCAGGGTAGCATAGTTGTCCTGTTGAATCTTGCGTAAGTTTTTCGGTATCTTTATTTCAATTGTCTTACCTATTTTTTTCCAACTGATTTTTTCACTTGACCCTGCTATACTTATTTTTTGGAGTTTCCCCCCTTCTTTTAGCGGTATATTTATGGTGGCGGGCAGGTCGGGGGAGCCTTCTTCATTCAAGACAAAAGCATACATAGTGTTTTCTTCTCTGTTTTGTGTGAAGTATATGTTCTCTGCAGAGTAAGGCGAAACAGCGTGACTACCGTATATTCCTTCTCCATTCTTTGAGATCCAGCTTCCAATTTCCTTCAGTCTTTGATAAGCAGCAGGATCCCAGTCGCCATTTGGTCCCGGAGCAATATTCAGTAAATAATTTCCTCCCCGCGACACAATTTTTATAAGGTTATGTACAATTTGGCGGGCAGACTTATACTGATCGTTTGGTACATAGCTAAATGAATTACCCATAGTCATGCACGACTCCCAAGGAATATCCAATGGCTTTTCCGGAATAGTTTGCTCTGGAGTAACATAGTTTTCGTATTCGCCAGGTACCGTTCTGTCTACTACTATTATTCCTGGTTGTTTATTTCTGGCCATAGAAGCGATTCGTGGCATATCTATGTCTTGCTCGGTTTTTATCCCCCTCTGCCATTCAACGGTCGTATCAACAGTGGCAAGTGGACGCACCCAGCCGCCATCAAGCCATAAGATGTCAATCTTACCGTAGCCTGTCATTAATTCTTCAATCTGATTGAAAGTAAAATCTTTAAATTTTTGCCATCTATCGGGATATTTCTTCGGGTCGTAATTCACATTACGGTCTTTCGGCGGGAAATAAGGCCACCAATAATAAGGAGTATGCCAATCGGGTTTTGAGAAATAGGCCCCTATCTTAAAGTTATCTTTTCGAAAGGCATTAAAAATTTCCTTTGCCACATTGGCTCTAGGATTCTTTGAAAAGGGTGATTTGGGGTCGGTAATCTTATAATCGCTTTGTTTGGTGTCAAACATAGCAAAGCCATCATGATGTTTCGTTGTAAATACAACATATTTCATTCCGGCCATTTTTGCTGCTTCAGCCCATTTCTCCGGATTGAATTGAGTTGGATTAAACTGGGTTTGCAAGTTTTCATACGCTTTTACATATTCGTAGTAGCTTGCCGCATGTGGTCCCTTTCGCTGCGTCCATCCTTCATCTTCCGGACAAAGGCTCCAGCTTTCAACGATACCCCACTGACTATAGGTCCCCCAGTGCATAAACAATCCGAATTTGAGCTCGCCCCATTCAGCTAAATTTTTCTGAACTAATGGATCCGATGGTTTGATGTAGTTGGCAGATGTATTGTGCTCCTGTCCAACAGCAATTTGTAGGCTAATTAAAAGGTAACAGCCTATACTGAATATTAATTTCTTCATACCTGTTTTTATAAGTTATTTTCTATCACCCCAACCTTTTCTCTGTATAAGTCTACTGGCCCATCCAGTAATAAAGCAATGACCGTTATATTCTCATCAAGCCGATCTGATGGAATAGGTAAATATACAATACCAGGAACAGCGCTCCAATACAATTTATTATAGACTTCAGGAGTAAGTAAAGTCCCCTCACCTACTATTCGAGCTCTTTGAATGTTGTTTTTTAGACCTTTAATGGCAACAGGCCCTGTGGGTTTGCCTTTCACGAAAAGATAAAGTGTCTGTTTGTCGGCAGAAAGTGCTGTAGAACCGATAAAATGCCCATTAGGAATACCTTTACCTGTCTGATACAAGGCTTCCGCATGTTTTTTGATCCATGATTCCAATGGTTTATTAGAAGGTAAGGTGTAGTCTAAGCCATCGTTGCTTAAATTGCTGTTATTGAATGGATTATTCCCATCATTTATTGCTTGAACAATCTCTTCAACTGCAATTTGATGCGGACTGTTAAGTGGTAAAATTAACTTTTTTGGTTGCGAACGAGATGCTAGGTTGTTAATACTTAACTCATCGGCTAAATCGACGCATATAACCGTCACATCTTGATCTTCCGCTTGTCTAGGTACGCTGATTTTAAGATCTGTTTCCTCCTTCTTATAGACCACCTTGCTATGGTTGCCAACGATATACACACTATTGATATTATTATTTAAACCGCTTACTGTAATGGTTTTATTGTCTTTTTGCTCAAGAAATAAATAAAGCTTCTTTTTGTCTTTAGACAGCGCTGATTTGCCGAAAAAGTGTCCAGCAGGTAGACCTTCCCGTGTACCATAAATGGCCTCCTGATGTTTTTGCGTCCACCTTCCTAATCCCTTTAATATATCAATCTGCACTTGGGGAATGGTGCCATCTGCTTTTGGTCCGATGTCCAATAATAAATTTCCACCCATGCTAATGCAATCAACCAAGGTTCTAATAACCATGTTCGCCGATTTATATTTAAGATCATACGGCTGATATCCCCATGAATCATTTGTGGTATAGCACAATTCCCAATAAGGATTGACCGGTTTTATTACAGGTACGCCCTGTTCTGGTGTATCGTAATCGCCATGACCAGTTAAACGGGCATTTACAATAATATTTGGATTATATTTTCTTAAATTACTTAAGATTTTATCGGCTTGCCACTCTTCAGCGGAGTGCTCCCAATCCCCATCAAACCATAAAAGATCAGGATCGAATGTCTGAGACAATTCATTTAGTTGTTGTTGAAAGTAATTTTGATAGGTTTCCCATCTTTCTGGATGCTCTTTTAGGGTATAGCGTTTACGGGTGCGGGTAAAAACATCATAATTTGGATAACTCCAATCGGGCAAGGAAAAATAAATACCGGTTTTTATATTCTTTGCTTTTAAGGCAGTCACAAAAGGACTGATGAGGTCTCTCTTAGCAGCACTGTGTCGACTTGTAGTTAATGCATCTTGTGCCTTGCTATCCCATAATGCTACCCCATCATGGTGCTTAGAAGTGATGACAGTGTATTTCGCACCGCTTTGAGCGATTAGGTTTACCCATTCTTCTGGCTTATAGTTAGCAGCAGTAAATCCATCAAGCTGCTTTATATATTGATCGTGGCTGATATAGTTGTTAAAAAAAGACCAGGATTCTGAAATCCCATTGACCGCATAAATACCCCAATGCACAAAGATACCTAGCTTAGCATCTCTAAACCATTCCATTTTTTTTGCTTCCTGCTGTTTTGAAGACTGTGAATAGACAGACAGATTCAAAAATAACGCAAATAAAATAAAACATTTAAGTTGTTTTACCATAAGTGTAGGTTAGATTTTAAAAATTTCGATAAAGATAGCCTAATTATTTAATGGAACAAAAGCAATCGTTATCTTTAGACGTTTAAACCAATTTATGGCCTTAATAGTATATTTTTGACTTATAGTTGATCAATTCGTTGAGACACTCAAGTTGTGCTTTTATTTTAGTAGGCTTGGGTTTACATTTGTAAAATAAAAAATGCTTATGAAAAATTTTACACTGCCATTTTATGTTAAATTAGCCTGTGTTTTACTCAGTATATTGCTTTTGGGTTACTTGGCAATTTTAGGGCACACTATTTTAGCACCCTTAATTTTCGGTTTTTTGTGTTCGGTACTTTTGTTGCCGCTTGCAAATTTCCTGGAACGCAAACTGCGAATGCCAAGATCTTTGGCTTCTTTGTTGTCTTCTATAGCATTATTGTTAATCATTGCGGCTGTTTTCACGCTGATAGGAACACAGCTATCGGGCTTAGCACAAGATTTACCTGCATTTAAAAAGCAATTGCTAACATCGGCGGCCGATCTTCAACAGTGGATTTCCAATACGTTTCATGTTAATAACAAAGCACAGATAGATTATATAAATCAAGCGGCGTCAAAATCCTTAAGTACAGGCACTACTATTCTCAGTAAAACATTGATGTCTTTGTCGTCCTTATTTTTATTGTTGTTGTTTTCGTTTTTGTACACTTTCTTTATGCTATTTCATAGACGATTGATAGTTAAATTTTTAGTTAGCTTATTTAAAGAAAAACATAGTATAATAGTATATGATATTGTACATCAGATACAGTATATAATAAAGCGATATATTGTTGGTTTGTTCTTACAAATGGTTATTGTAACCATTCTTTCTTGTACCGCTTTTTATTTTATTGGAGTAAAATACAGTTTCTTATTAGGTTTGATTACAGGCATATTTAATATCATACCGTATATCGGAATTTTTACTGCACTTTTGCTTACCATACTGATCACCTTTGCCACTTCCACAGCAACAAATGTTCTCTTCGTTGTAATCGCATTGGTAATCATTCATGCGATAGATGGAAATTATATTATGCCCAAAATAGTTGGTTCAAAAGTGCAGATAAATACACTTATTGCTTTGATAGGCTTGGTTTTAGGAGAAATGATATGGGGGATCACTGGTATGTTTTTATCTATTCCTATGATTGCTATTATGAAAGTAGTATTTGATAGAGTTCCTGAACTTAAGCCCTGGGGTATGTTACTTGGTGATGAAGAGGATGATAAAGTGAATACGAAAGAAGCAAAGAAACTGGAGGAAAGTATAGACGGATCTTTGTAGGAACACTCTATTTCAAACGTTAAAAGGATGTCATATTCAAAATTATCCATCCTCGTTTAAGAACTTATTTTATAAGTTGTCGTTTTATGATAAATGGACAAATGTATTATGGCAAGTAAAAGAAAATTAGGTTTATCCGATTTAGAGGTCTCTCCCATAGCTTTTGGCGGAAATGTGTTTGGTTGGACATTAAATGAACAGGAATCATTTAACATCTTAGATGCGTTGATTGACAATGGATTCAATTTTATAGATACAGCAGATGTGTATTCAAAATGGGTTCCCGGAAACAAAGGAGGTGAATCCGAAACAATTATCGGAAATTGGTTGGCAAAAAGAGGGAAACGTGACGATGTAATCATAGCCACGAAGTTGGGTGCCGAAATGAGTGAAAATAAGAAAGGCTTGAAAGCACGGTATGTTAAATCAGCTATCGAAGAATCTCTTCAAAGATTAAAAACCGATTATGTAGATCTCTATCAAACGCATTACGACGATGAGCAGACGCCCGTTGGTGAAACCATTCAGGCGCTAAATGATCTTATTAAAGAAGGGAAAGTGCGTTATATTGGGGCTTCTAATTATAAGCCTGAACGCGTATATGAATCGAATGAATTTGCAAGGAAAAATAATCTGCAACCTTATATTAGTCTGCAACCACTCTATAACCTTTTCGATCGTGAACAATTTGAAAAAGAATATCTTCCATTGGTACAGGATGAGAATTTAGCGGTACTCAATTACTATGCGCTAGCAAGCGGTTTTTTAAGTGGGAAATACAGGGGCGAGTCTGATTTGAATAAAAGCCCTCGGGGGGAAGGTATAAAGAAGTATTTAAACGACCGCGGTTACCGCATTTTGACGGCAATGGATGAAATAGCCGCAAACAAGCATATTGCACCTGCCCAAATTGCTATTGCTTGGCTTTTGCATAAACCATTTATTACTGCTCCTATTGCAAGTGCAACTAATAAAAAGCAGTTGGATGACTTGTTAAAGGCTACTGAGGTAAAACTCTCGGATGAAGAAGTGAGTCTATTGGACCGTGCCGGTGAATGGTTTTATTAAATAATCATCGAGCAATTTAAAAAAATAAGAGCGATTTTTAATCCGCTCTTATTTTAAAACA
>DATMSZ010000039.1:0-16865 GCA_035565175.1 Pseudosphingobacterium sp. | reverse complement strand
AGGTTATAGATCCTTGTAAACGGAGTTTTAGTATCGCCATCTCTTTGCGAAGCCACTAATAATACCGGGAAATAAGTTCCGGTCTTCGTAAAAGTATAAGCGGCATTAACTGAAACGTGATCGCCTTCTGCTTTAATTTGTGATTCTAACGGGTAAGTTCCTGCCCCATCAAAGTCCCATTTTGCCGATATAACCTTTCCGGTGTGGGCAGGTAGTTCAATTACTCCGGTGAAATTTATTGACTGGCCAGTTTTAACCTCGACATGAATTGCGCCATTGACTTTTACAGTAACCACTGGTTGTATACCTTTTCTTTCGATGGCTGTAGCCGGTACGATCACCTGGCCGTCCTCAATTTTATAATTTGTTGTTGCAGGCGGTGGAACGCCCTTTTCAACCCAGGCGCTCAAGTCGCGGAGTGCCTGTTGCAATACGCCTACATAACTTACCGTTCGCGTTGGATCTTCCTGTTTGGTCAAATCACCATGCAAGGCACGATCAGTATACCAAAGTCTTAAATGACTATCAGCGCTGTCGCCTAATTTATCTTTTACCCGCGAACGGTACCAGTCTGCTTGCCAGGGCCAAGCTTCCCTATCCCATAAGGATGATAAAACAATCATTTTACCTTTGAATTTGCCGGATGGTAAAATCCCGGCAGCGCCTTTGGTAAACAGTGGGCCTAATAAAAATGGACGCTGTGGATATAGCGGTTTGCCACTTGCATCACAGAATTGCTTCCATTCCGGATACTGATCTAAGGGCGGTACCTGGTGGCGGTGGTAAGTTTGCGCAGCAAGGAAATTGGAATTATCAACTTGTACTTCATCGCCCGGCTGAACCAAGGCCAGAATCGAGGCATCTGCCGGACCTAAGACAATTTTGTCACCAGCAACTTTCGACAGTTGTAATCTTTTGCCAGTGGCAGCACCGCTTTTAACGATCAGATCGCCGCCAAGAAAATCTACATCGGGCATCTGGTCTTCCAGTTGGAAGGCAACAGGCATTGTGCCCGCTGGTTTGCCCATGCTTTTCCAGGCCAGGTCGGCGGTACCCCTTTCGTTCGCTTGCTCAGGCAGGATCAGTCCCATAGTTACAGCGTCTTGAGCAGGTATCCCTAATTTTATTTTACTTACTTTTTGAATTCGTGCTTTTAAAAGAGAAGCCGGCGGGTTAGCACCCAAATAGCCTGTAGTGTTCCAAAAATCATAGTTGAAATAATTGGGGTCGGCCCCTACCATGCCCTGATAAACCGCAATAAAACCATGCACACCCATCGTCTGGTAACCAAACCAGGATTTCGTCGGGAACCCCATTTTTGTTACTTCAAATAAAGCAGCTTTTTCTTCGTCGTTCAATCCGGCGTATATGTCACCGCTGCCACCTGGCTCCATGGCGTCTATTATCTGCGGAAACTTGTCTTTCAATATGCGCATGGCGTTCATGCGAACGGTAAACACATTGGGTATGGCCATAGGCGAACCAACAACATAAGGCACGGCGCCATCCCACACGCCTTCAGTGCTCTCTATCCCGCCGATAGTGCGGTATGCGCCACCACTTCCGCCAAATAAGTAGCCATAAACTCGATGCGGGCCGTACATTTTGGCTGCAACGGTTTTTGAATAATTTGCTGCAGCTGCATTTGCCTTATAAGCGCCGATGCTGGCATCCTGACCCAAGGTTGGCTTTGAAAAATCGAACGCCCCCCCTCCATTGGTCTCTATAAAATATGCTCCGCCGGAAACAGAAAACCCAATTTTATCTTCCTCACCTGTAGCGCCCTGTGATAAGGTTTCACTATCGGGGAAAGGTGTGACATATTGAAAAAAATGACCTTTGTATTGGTCTTTTGCAGGAAAGTAAAAGGAAAATTTGGTTGAAGTCCCTTTAAAGCCGCCATGTATATAACGATGACGCACAGGCTTATCCCGCCATTCATCGGTGTCAATATAAGGTTTGCTGAAAAGGGTATCGTTTTTAGGTTGATATAATACCTCGGCGTTTTGCGCTGATTGACCAAAAAGTCGCCCTGCAGAAAGTGTCAGCAGAGCCAGGCACACCACTAATTTTAATGAATTTATTTTCCTTCCCATGGTCTTATCTTTTTAATTCGTCAATAGCCACGTGCCGGGTTAATGCTTTTGGGGCAGTCAAATATAGTTCGGCCACTTCTTTTCTGGACGGCCCATCCGCCATTGATATGGACGGCATCCCAAACCGCGGGATTGGAATAGTCTGGCTCGATATAGCCGGAAGCCTATCGGGAGTTTTATCGTTTGATTCAACACTCGGTCCTGACGCCCCCTTGCCAACAACAACCCGGGCTTTTTCTTCGATTGTCATTTTTTTGATAATGTCTTTATTAGAGTCCTTGCCGATTTGCGGAAGCTTCTCCTGGGCAAAAAGTGACGTTCCAATAAACGTCAACGGGGCGATGCTGATGGCGAATTGAAGTGGTTTGTTCATGCGGATTATCTTGATGATTTACTTTATTCTGTCATTATGACGGAATAAAGTAAAAGTTGTTACATATAATATCCTAATTAATTCCGTCATTTTTACAGAATAGTTTTTTGTAGCTTTAGAACGTTTTTTTAAACAGACTTTTTATGCCTTATTCTGAACTAGATATCATCACGCACCCCGACAAATATCTTCATAACATTCAAGTCGATAACGTGATTTTCGGTTATCACGACAAAGAATTAAAGATATTATTACAGCAAACCATCGCCACCAGCAAGTGGACGATCACGGGCGGCTATGTTGGAAGGGAGGAATCCATTGAAGAAGCAGCTTACAGGATCGCCTTATCAAGGACTGGGTTGAAAAATCTATTCCTGCAACAATTCCGGAGTTTTGGAGCTACTAACCGCTCAGAAGATATTGAAAAAACTGCCGAGAATCTGAATAAACTGACCGGCATACCGGTTCCAAAAGACCTTTGGATATTTGACCGGTTTGTATCGATTGGTTTCTACACATTGACAGAATTTTCGACAGTTGAAATCAAAAAATGGGCATTGGATGCGGATTGCCGCTGGTGGCCGGTAAACGAGCTTCCGCCTTTGATGTTTGACCATAAGCAAATCATAACGGAAGCTTTACGTGCCTTGCGTATGCATATCGCATTTTTTCCAATAGGCTATGAATTACTTCCAGAAAAATTTACGCTGCCCGAAATTCATGCACTGTACGAAACCATTCTGGGAAAAACATTCGATGAAAGGAATTTCCAGAGAAAGCTATTGGCGTCTGGTATCGTTGAAAAACTGAAAGAAACAAAACGGATCGGCCCCCATCGCGCCCCATTCCTCTATAAGTTCGACAAAGAAAGATATGATGAAGGATTGGAAAGCGGTGTTGATTTGGTATTTTAGTACATATAATGGATAATACGGAGGCATTGACCACATTAATATATTTTTAGCGCAATAGTACTAGAAAAGAACAGGGCACGGAATAGGGCACGAATACCTTGATGTGCCTTGTATTATCTCCCTTTGTTAAAACTATGTCTACAGGAATAAAAGTTCCTTCCGGCCTAAATTATAAAAAGGAGTATTTTAATTTTCTAGCTAAAAAGTACAGCTAAATGGGGCAACAAAAAAGCCACTGCATTTCTGCAATGGCCTTCATTTTATAACGTATAACTTATAACCTGCTTACACCTACTTCAATTCTTTCACGTAAGTTCTAAAGTTCTCTACACTTGCTGCTATGTCAGCAGAGTTTGCTAGCCAGTTGTACTCATACTCGGCCGACATCATTCCTTTAAATTTTTGATTTTTAAGCTCCTGCATAACACCCTTGATATTACCTACGCCGGTTCCCCAATGTACGTCATGTGCGTCACGGGATTTCTCACTTAAATCTTTAAAGTGCAAATGGTTAATATGCCCTTTATATTTCTGTAAACATTCTATTGGATCTAAACCAGAACGAACCCAATGGCCGATATCGGCACAAGCGCCTACATAGTCGCTATTTGCCAATTGTATCGCATTTAAAACGATCTCTGGACTCCAATAGTGAGTAGGATTAGGGTGGTTATGGATAGAAACTTTAATTTTAAACTCATTTGCTAACTTACCAATCAATGGTAAATCTTCTTGCTTAGGTTCGGTATTAATATTTTTTATACCCATAGCTTTTGCAAACTCAAAAAGCTGACGCCATCCTTCTGGAGAATCTGCGTTGACTACACCAAAGGCAACTAAGGTAACACCTTTATCTTTTAGTAACTTAAGCACTTGGGCTCTTTTTCCTGCAGGCATGGTGAAGTCCATTTTGCCTTCTACTCCCCCCCCAATTGTTTGTCCGGGATATGCCTCAATAAATTTCAGCTTGCAGCTATCTGTTTTTGCTACTGCTTCGGCAAAAGTAAAACGATTAAAGCTATAAGCTTGCGCGCCAAGTTTCCAACCTAATTTCTCTTCAGGCCTATCCTGGGCCTTTGAAATACCTGGAGCCAACATGATGGCAGCTAAAACCAAAAGGCCTCCAACTATACGTCTGCTATAATTCATATTATTGTTTGTTTATGTAATGATAGTAATTATCTGTGGGCATCATAGGTAAATGTTCTTACCTGCTGCCGCAATTCCTTCAATTGACCTGCTGTTAATTGCGGCCATTCTTTCAATGCTTTGATGGCTTCATCCAATTGCTCGGCAGTTCTGATTCCAGTAACAGCCGAGGCCACTGCGGGCTGATTCAACACATAGGCTAAAGCTACATCTATTTTTTGTTTATCCAAATCTTCGGCTAGCTTACTAATACTTTTCGCTGCTTTTGTGACCTCACTGGAGGTAAATTGCAGGTAGCTACCCTCTTTTTTGCCTAATAATCGACCCTGCGCAACGGCTCCTCTAGTAATCACACTGATTTGATGCTTATCTAAAAGGGCCAAAATCTCCTCTTCTGGTCTATGATCCAATAAGCTGTATTGCATCATTACCGAAACAATATTAGATTTATTGACATATTCCCTGATAACATTCGGCCTAATAGAGGAAATACCGTACCACCTGATCTTCCCCTGCTCCTTCAGCTGTTCAAAGGCGGCTATTGTTTCATCAATAGGATCGTCTATTGTTCCACCGTGTAATTGATAAAGGTCTATATAATCTGTCTGCAAACGACGCAGGCTCTGTTCAACCGATTTGAGTATATATTCTTTACTAGGGTTCCAGTCCCAGCCACTCCCATCCGGCCGCCATTGATTGCCAACTTTTGTGGCGATAACAACTTGCTGACGTATTGATTTTAAGGCAGTGCCGACATGAACTTCATTCATGCCTTTATCGTAAAGATCGGCCGTATCAAAAAAATTTATTCCTTGATCATAGGCCTTATGCAACAGCATGTCTGTTTGCGTTTGGTTTTCGCCCAAGGACATACAGCCAAAGCTTATTGCACTAACCTTTAAATCAGACTTACCTATTGTGTTCATTCGTTTGAAAATTAGCCTCCGATTTTCAGTAGCTCAACATCGAAAACCAATACACTGAAAGGAGGAATATCATTGCCAGCACCTCTTTCTCCATAACCTAACTGATAAGGGATATAGAACCTATAGTGAGACCCCACAGGCATTAACTGTAAACCCTCTTGCCACCCTTGTATAACTCGATTCAACTGAAACGAGATAGGTTCTCCACGATCATAAGAACTATCGAAGACTTTTCCGTCTAACAATGCACCCTTGTAATTAACGGTTACAGAGTCGGTAGCTAATGGTTTTGGGCCCGTGGCAGGGCGTATAATTTCATATTGCAAGCCGCTTGCTGTGGTTTGTATACCTGCCTTAATTTTGTTTTCAGCTAAAAATTTATCTCCGGCAGCACTCTGCTCCTTCTTTTGTTCTTCGGCAGCAGCCGTTAATACATCGCTGATAGCCTTGTATTCGTCTTCTTCCTTTATCGGGCTAGGCTTTCCTGCAAAAAAATCTTCAATAGCACTCGCTACAAGCTTAGCATTCAGCTCCTTCAGCCCTCTTTTCTTAAGATCTCTTGCCATACTTAAACCAAATGCATAAGAAGCAGAGTCAATTTTACTTTCAAACATGGGAGTTACTTTAATTTGTTTTGGTGTCGTTTTTGGTTTGCTTTTCTGTTGAGCCAATGATGGCAATGTACTTAAAGCCAACAGGCCAATGATAGTTATCGGTTTGATCATGATGCACAAACTTAGAAAAATTAGTCGAGTAGGAAAATAGTTAAATAGGGAATTTTTAGTTGTGAGTTACCAGTTGCGAGGGTTGGTAGACTACTTTAACGATTCAACTACTGAACAATTCAACGACTCAATGAGCCCCCAGCCATTCGCGGTACCATTTACCACTATCTTTCATAGTTCTTTCCTGCGTCTCAAAATTCACATGTATTAATCCAAAGCGCGGATTATATCCTTCTGCCCATTCAAAATTGTCCATGAGGGTCCACACAAAATAACCTCGTATATCTATCCCATCTCTTTTTGCTCGTAATACTTGTTCAATATGTGCTTCAAGATAACGGATCCTCTCCTCATCATTTACACGATTATCTACCACTTGATCTTCAAATGCTGCTCCATTTTCCGTTATGTAGATAGGCGGCATATTTGCATAGTTATGAAATCGCTTAAGTGTAGCATGCATTGATGGGGGATGAACTTCCCAGTCCATAGCGGTGGTCTTCTTCACTCCTCTCCGCTTTGGTTCTACTATATTAGCCCATACATAGGGCATTAAAAGTGAAAACTGAATAAACTCGCGGGTATATGTTTGGACACCAATAAAATCGAAATCAAAAGCCAATGCCTCCTCATCGCCCGGTAGCATATATTTTTTTAAGCCCTCAAGGGCCTTAACAGCTTCTATTGGGTATCCAAGGCCTAAGACTGGCTCAATAAAAAGACGGTTCATAATAGCATCTGCCCTCCGCAAAGCATTTATATGCCTTCTCTTGAGGGAGATAGGTTCCATAGGAGAATGCGAAAAGGTTGAGCCTACCAGCGCGTCTGGAAATGTTTTTTTGATAAGCCTTCCGATCCTTCCCATACTAAGTGTAGCATGGTGAACGGCAGGCAGAAAATACTTCAGGCCCCACTTTCCTGGCGCATGTTTCCCAAAAAAATAACCGGCTCCCGTAAAAGCCACCGGCTCATTCAGTACCATCCAATGCTTTACCCGGTCGCCAAAGCTTTTAATACATACATTTGCGAATTCTTC
Source organism: Pseudosphingobacterium sp. (assembly GCA_035565175.1). GTDB lineage: Bacteria > Bacteroidota > Bacteroidia > Sphingobacteriales > Sphingobacteriaceae > Olivibacter. The sequence goes on along the minus strand of DATMSZ010000039.1, from coordinate 9,646 downwards.
AAACCAATCCAGAATGGCGCGGTTTGCCCATCCGCCGGCATTTTCTAATACCTGCGGTAAATCCCAGTGATAAAGTGTTATCCACGGAGTGATCCCCTGGTCGATGCATTCATTAATGACACGATTGTAAAAATCTATGCCCGCTTCATTGACCTCTCCTATACCATTAGGTAAGATACGAGGCCATGAAATTGAAAAACGATAATTCTTAATATGCATGCTTTTCATTAACTGTATATCTTCCTTATACCTGTAATAGAAATTGCATGCTACCTCACCATGGTGATTATCTCTTATTTTCCCTTTCTTCTTGGTGAATTCATCCCAAATGGATGTCCCTTTTCCATCTACATCGCTGGCTCCCTCAATTTGATAGGCAGCTGTTGCTACTCCCCAAACGAAATCATCTCCAAAGTCCAATCTATCCATTATATCAACTATGTGCCGCCAATATCTTATCCACAATCTCTTGTGTACAATCCGGATATTCAACTTTCACTATTTCATCAGAGTTGATCCAAGCATTGATTGCATCATCATTTTTTGATTTTAAATTTTTAATAACGGGAATACCCATCTGTTTAAGTGCCGCAGCATTGAGGTGTTGTTCATATTGATTTTTCATTGGAATAACCATCAGCTTTTTGTTGAGGTATAAGGCCTCTGCCGGCGTCTCAAAACCTGCACCACACAATATTCCATGGCAGGTGGCCATGCTTCTTACGAACTTTTCATTGTTTATAGGTTGTACGTTCACGTTTTTGAGCGAAAAGGGAACTTTATTGTGCTTTGAGAAAACATCCCATTGTACATTTTCAAAACGTAGAAGGCTTTTAAACAAACGCGCATCATCATAGGCGGGCAAATAAACCGTGTAATGTCCATTATCGATTACTTCTTGCTGCCTAATTTGCTGTCTTATCACAGGTGTAAAAATGGATTTACTATAGGGTTGAAAATGAAATCCATAGCTAACATTGGTAGGGGCATAATGCTTCAGAATGAACTTTCCCATCATATCTACTTCTTCGGGCTTAGGAGAATTTGTATCTAATACAGCAGCTTGATGGCTCATCCCTATGCAAGGATGCTCCCGCAGATAACAGGCCCACGCAGTGACGGGCTCAAAGTCGTTTATCACCAAATCATACTGCTCAACGGGAACCTCATTTACTTCCTTTACGATCTCCCGTACTTTATTGCTCATAAAAGTTTTCCAGAGATCTACACCTCCAGCCTTTCCAAATATAAAGCTAAGGCCATGTTTTCTATATTTTACCTCAAAAGGTAAGTGGAGATCAGCCTGAATGCCACTCACTAAAATATCGACCTCTGCACGCTGTTTCAAGCATGGAATGACATCCATCGCCCTACTTAAATGGCCATTACCCGTTCCTTGAACTGCATATAGTATCTTCATTCAATAATGATAAGTACGCAATTTTATCTTATAGTTATGGTAAAGTTAATTATTCATTAAGAAAAATCTATTTTAATTAGCCAATGTGACAATTAGCCAACCACCAGCAGCAGAAAGCGTAGAGCAAAAAATGTAGAGTAGAAAGCTTAAAGCACTCCTTCTACTAACAACTCGTAACGAATAGCCAATAACTAGCAACTAATAACTGGCAACTAACAACTAATAGGGTATCCCAACTTTCTTAAAAATAAAATGCCATAACCAAATGGGCCCTATTAATAGAAATTTAATATCTGTTAAGAAGGAAGGTTTCTTTCCTTCAATTTTGTGTCCGATAAACTGCCCAATCCAGCCTAGCACAAATAGTATAGCGCAAACTACCCAAGGGGCAGGACCTCCGGCTTTTTCCCAGTATTCCAGTTGAACAATTATGAAACTGAAAACCCCAAAAGAAAAAAGCATAGCGTAAGACAAGGTAGGTGCTAAGCGTAAATAGTAGTACACCACAACTGCCATAACAATGGTAAACCAATTAATAAAACCATTGTACTGCCCCAAAAAATCCAGGTGAGGAAAAGGTATAAACCAAATTAATCCCGAAATGCTAAAGGTTATGAGTGGAACGCAAATCCAATGAAACAGCTTGTTGGTAGGATGTTGATGATGCACAGCATACTGTTCAAAATAAACATCTATTGGTCGTTTATTTACTTGCTTTGTGGATTGATTCTTCTTAGCCATAAAAGAACATTAGGAGATAAAAAAACGCACGTATGGCCTAAAACACCATACGTGCGTAAAAATTATTTAGCGAAAGAAACCGATCTAGTTTCTCTGATAACAGTAACTTTAATCTGACCAGGATAGGTCATTTCCGTTTGAATACGGTTGGAGATATCTGCCGCCAATATTTCTGCTTGAGAATCTGTTACTTTTTCACTTTCCACTACTACTCTCAGTTCTCTACCTGCTTGTATGGCAAATGTTTTTTCTACGCCTGGATAAGAAAGTGCCAGCTCTTCTAACTCTTTTAAACGCTTAATATAACTTTCTACCACTTCTCGACGTGCGCCCGGCCTTGCTCCAGAAATAGCATCACAGGCCTGCACTACAGGAGATATAAGGGAAGTCATTTCTATTTCATCGTGGTGGGCGCCAATGGCATTACAAACTTCTGGGTGCTCTTTATATTTCTCGGCAAGCTGCATGCCTAAAATAGCATGTGGCAGTTCCGGGTTGTCATCGGGCACTTTTCCTATATCATGTAATAAACCTGCACGTTTAGCTAGCTTAACGTTCAATCCTAATTCGGCGGCCATGGTTGCACAGAAATTGGCTACTTCACGTGAGTGCTGTAATAAATTCTGACCATAAGATGAACGATAACGCATACGACCAATCATACGGATCAACTCCGGATGCAGGCCATGAATGCCAAGATCTATCACCGTACGCTCGCCAATTTCTACAATTTCATCATCAATCTGTTTTTTAGTTTTAGCTACAACCTCTTCTATACGAGCAGGGTGTATACGTCCATCTGTTACTAAACGGTGAAGTGCTAAACGAGCAATCTCCCTTCTCACAGGGTCGAAGCCCGACAGAATAATGGCTTCCGGTGTATCATCAACGATAATTTCAACACCCGTAGCTGCTTCTAACGCTCTGATATTACGTCCTTCCCTACCAATTACACGACCTTTGATCTCATCGTTTTCAATATTAAAAATTGATACAGTGTTTTCGATAGCGCTTTCAGTGGCTGTACGCTGAATGGTTTGTATGACAACTTTTTTGGCTTCCTTGCTGGCCGTCAACTTTGCTTCATCCACAATATCTTTAATCTGTATCATGGCTTTTGAGCGAGCTTCTTCGCGCAGGTTGTTCACAAGCTGCTCCTTGGCCTCCTCCGCAGAAAGGCCAGCAATTGTTTCCAACTGCTTAATATGTTGTATTTTTAGATGATCTACTTCTTCTTGTTTTTTAGTGTTAACCTCTACCTGACGTTCTAAATTTTTACGTAAGGTATCAAGCTCTTGCTTTTCTCTGTTAACCTGTTCTAACTTTGTGTTTAATGATTGCTCTTTCTGACGAATAGAGTTTTCCCGTTGATTAAGCGTATTATTCTTTTGATTCACCTCACGTTCATGCTCTGTTTTCAAATGAAGGAATTTCTCTTTGGCTTCCAACAAACGATTTTTCTTGAGCATTTCCGCCTCCTGCTCTGCCTCTTTTAATATTCGTTTTGCTTTATTCTGTGCCGCAATTTCCTGCTTCTTAAGTAAGCTACGTAATAGAAAGCGTCCTATCACTACGCCAATAGCTATACCTAATAACACATAAACTATTATTTCCATGTTGTTTATTTATATTTAGTTATTGTTTAGAAACGGAAGATGTCAAACATCTCCACTTCTATAACCTATCATCTCTTTATCCTTTAATTGCTTCACAAAGGTAATACACCTCCTATGAAGGCCACTATCACATGGATTAAAAATAATCCGCTAACAGCGCACAAAAAAACCGCAGCTAAAAATAGGTTCCAGTTATTTTAAACTTCATATATACAGGATTAGCGTACTAACTGTCTTCAGGTGGCAAATGCAAGATGAAGTATGTCTATTTACGCTTCGTTATATTGAAGTGTTAAGTTTAAAAATAGTGAAACCCGAATTAACTGCGGTTAAATCTTTATTAGCTCTATATATTTTAAAAGAACGATTAATCTTTAAAAAATTCAGTTAGCAGTTGATCTAATTTATAGACCTTCTCCGACACACTTGTATCCTCCTCACGTACCTGCTTCTCAGCCTTCAACGTCGCTGTTGCATAATGTAAAACAGCCATTGAAAGCAAGTCCTGTTTATCTCTAACCGCATAATTCTCTTGCAAGTCTTTTATACGGTCATTAATCAATTTCGCTGCATGACGGATGATTTCTTCCTCTTCCATCTCAATCCGAAGAGGATATAATCTGTCTGCAATATTTATTTTTATGGAAATATCTCCCATACAATGAGCTTATTCACTATATAATTATGAGCCGCCTTATTTTAACAACTCAATACATTTATCTATTTCTCTCACAAAATCGTTAATTTTTTGCTTGATGTCAAGTGTTTTTTCATTTAAACCTTCACTCTTCACCTCAGCACCCTCTAACGAACGGGCAACGGTCAGCGCTTTTAATTTCTCTTCTAAATCCTTATTTTTACCTTTACATGCTTCGAAAGCAACCTTAATAGATTGATTTTCTAGCTTAAGCATGTCATTTTCCTCCTGTAAAGATAAACATAATTCAATCAGTTTTGCTGTTTTCTCTACTATATTATCTAATTGAGCTGAAACTGTTGACATAGACTTTTAACCATAATATCCTACCCTTTTCTTACTTCTGCACCAACTTCTTTTTCAAAGTTAAGTATTAATTTTTGCATCACCGAATCAATTTGTTTATCTGTTAAAGTTTTTTCCTCGTCCTGCAATTCAAAACTTAGGGCATACGACTTTTTACCTGCCGGTAATTTATCGCCCATATATACATCAAACACATTTACCGACTTCAAAAGTTTTCGTTCTGTTTTCTCTGCAATATTTTTCAATTTCTCGAAAGGCACATCCACATTAATTAACAACGACAAGTCTCTGCGAACCGCCGGGAACTTAGAAACTTCCTTATAAGTGATTTTATTTTTACGAATAGTTTTTAAAAGCAGTTCCCAATCAATAACGGCATAAAAAACATCCCCATTAACATCTGTTTGCTTCAAAGCCGGTGCTGCCACCGCTCCAAAACTCACCAAAGGTTTCTGCCCTTTTAGGTATTGCAATCCATACGCAAAATGGGCATGCTGAAGATCATTTACCTGAAGATCTCGAATATTAAAGCGCTTTACCAGTGCATCAACAGCTGCTTTGATATGATAAAATGAAACCGGTTTAGATTCATGGTTCCATTGTTGCCCCTGCTGCGCCCCCGCTATCGTCAAACTTAGGTATTGCTTTTCCTCATATCCACTTTCCAGTAAATGATAAGTCTTTCCAAACTCAAACAACTTCAGATCTCCATTACGGCGCTTCTGGTTGTAGGCTACGGCTTCCAATGCTGAGAAAACTAAATTCTGACGCATCGTATCTAAATCACTGCTCAAAGGATTTAAAATTTTCACAGCAGTGCTTTCATCGTCTGCGTAAGAAAGCTTTGTCAGGGAATTAGACAGGATCTCAAAATACCCATTGCCAATCAATAAGTCCGAAACGATATTTTGAATGAGTTCTTTATCTGGTTTGGGTACTGTATTCAATGAAGCTTTAATTTGCTGCTTCATCTCAATATTATTATAACCGTATATTCTTAAAACTTCCTCTATAATATCTACTTCACGGGTTACATCCACCCTATATGGAGGCACTTTTACGCGCAATAACTCCATTGTGGATTGATCTGTTACTTCAATCTCTAAGGCTTTTATAATGGAAATAATCTGCTCATTATCGATATTCTTCCCAATTAAGCGTCTTACGTTATCGAGACTTACCTCAACTTCGAAAGGCACCACTACCGAAGGGTAAAAATCAGAAATATTAGAGGTAATTTCGCCACCGGCAACGTCTTGTATTAATAGTGCCGCTCTTTTTAACGCATATTCCGTTATATTAGGATCAGTACCACGTTCAAATCGGAAAGATGCATCTGTTTTTAACCCGTGTCTTTTAGATGACTTCCTGATGCTAACCGAATGAAAGTAAGCACTCTCTAAAAACACATTCGTGGTTTGCTCTACAACACCTGATTTTATTCCACCAAACACACCTGCAATACACAATGGCTTTTCTTGATCACAGATCATTAAATCTTCTGCTGAAAGCTTCCGCTCTACTCCGTCCAAGGTAACAAATCGTTCTCCTTCGACAGCATTTCTTACAATAATTTCTCCACCTGCTATCTGATCAGCATCAAAAGCGTGCAGTGGCTGCCCTAGATCATGCAAAACATAATTGGTTACATCCACCACATTATTGATGGAGCGTATACCAATTACTTTTAATTTCTCAACCAACCATTCCGGTGAATCACCAACCTTCACCCCGCTGATGCTAACACCTGTATAGCGCTTACAGGCTTCTTGATTAAGCACCTGTACCTTTATTGGCTTATTGGTATTTGCTATTTTAAAAGGGGTGACATCTGGAAGTGTATAACTGCTTCTTAAATAAGCAGCAATGTCGCGTGCTACGCCAAGATGGGAGGCAGCATCCGCTCGATTAGGCGTTAATCCTATTTCAAAACAATAATCATCTTGAAGGTCAAAATAATCTTTTGCTAGCGTTCCAATAGGAGCCGCAGCGTCCAGTACCATGATCCCATCATGTGATTTACCTATACCTATTTCATCTTCCGCACAGATCATACCTTCTGATACTTCTCCCCTGATTTTAGATTTATTGATTTTAAAAGGCTCTCCATCTAATGGATATACTGTTGTCCCCACTGTTGCAACTACCACTTTCTGATCTTGCGCTACATTTGGTGCTCCACACACAATTTGCAACGCAGACTCACCACCTACATCCACTGTTGTAACACGTAACCTATCAGCATTTGGATGTTGCACGCATGTTAGCACCCGGCCTATCACCAAGCCTTCTAAACCACCGGGAATGTTTTGAACAACCTCTAGGCTTTCTACTTCTAAACCTATATCGGTCAAGATCAATGAAAGCTCCTGTGGAGTTTTATCTGTAGATATAAATTGTTTAAGCCAGTTGTATGATATTTTCATTCGAATAATTGTTCTTTTAATGGCAATGAAGCTTGCATAAATTATTCATCGTCTTCTGTATATGGCAATTTATGCAGGTTTCATCCGTAAATATTTTTTTCATCGGTCGGATGGAGCTTACCATCTGCCAGTGTTTTACTCTTTTAGAACCCTAACCGCATGCTAAATTCTCTAGCACCCCTATAAGCGGATGGAATTTCAGTATGCAATAAAAAATTTGATGCAAACTTAGCATAATTTTTATTTATTAATCTACGAGCTGCCCTAAATTTTATCTACTAAATATGGAATAATACGAGTTTAAACTACTTTCAAGGCATGCTAATTTAAGGCATCTCCCCATTATCTATAAAGCTATAATAACCCTCATCCGACACAATCACATGATCCAGCACTCTTATATCCAAGTATTTAGCACCCTTTAATATTTTATCGGTTAAGCTCTTATCTGCTAAACTGGGTTCTAGAGAGCCTGACGGATGGTTATGACTTAGTATTATACCTGTCGCTTTCGCCTGTAAAGCGGCTTGAAAAATCGTTTTGGCATCTACCGCAACTACTCCCATTCCTCCTTTACTGATCAACTCTTTACCGATTACTTTATTTCTTGTATTGAGCAGCAAAATCCAAAACTCCTCGTGTGACAAATCGGCAAAAATAGATTTCAAAATCCGATAAGCATCTTCACTGCTTGTGATTTGAGGTTTTTCTTCCGCTGCGTACTCCTTTCTTCTTCTACCCAATTCAAGCGCTGCGATAATAGTGATCCCTTTAGCTTCTCCTATTCCCTTATAGGCACATAAATCAGCGAGGGCAAGTCGGGCTAGGTCTCCTAAATCATTGCCCACATCGCTTAATATACGTTTACTGAGCTCGACAGCAGTTTCATCTTTTGAGCCACTTCCAATTAAAATAGCCATTAATTCGGCCTCGCTTAAAGATCTGCGACCATTCAATAGCAGTTTCTCTCTTGGCCTATCTTGTTCTGCCCATTGTTTTAGTTTCATTCGTTTGGTAAAATCATTCTTCATTAGCCTATTAATTTATTGTATACATTTCCTCTATTAAAATAAGCTCCAAATGGCAGAGGAGAGATCGATAACGGCTTTAGCCTCATGAACCGAGTGTAACGAGTTCATGAATACCGATAAAGTAAACACTTCGTGAATAATGCCTTATAGAGCATACCCATATGAATAAGTTCCTTTTATATGCAACGCTATTATATTGCCTATAAAGGGAATTTATCTAAGTTTGGATGAGGGTTATTACATCATACAATAAACAATACCCCTATATGCATAAAATAGATTTCATCTACCCGGTAATAAGATTTCTCCGAAGAATCGGTTTAGTATTGATTAGAAGTATGAACATCTCCCTTGCCTTCAAACTTAGAAAAATAAGTTTTTATATGCAATTTACGACGGCTTTATATAAGATATTTTATATGGATCCAACATAAATTAGTATTTTTAGCTTCTATATACAGTTATAAGTCATAAAACCACAAGCAATTTAATGATAAACAGCTATAATTAACAGAGTAATGAACAGACTACTACAATTGGGGATGTTTGCGATGATCAGCGGAGCACTGATATCATGCCAAAACATCCAATCTAAAGAAACAAGTGAACAAAAGCCAGAATGGGTTGATTTATTTAATGGAAAAGACTTAAAAGATTGGACAGTAAAAATCGCCAAACACGAGGTAGGTGAAAACTATGCAAACACGTTTAGAGTTGAAAACGGTGTCATTAAAGTAGGCTATGAAGGTTATGATGAGTTTAACCAGCAATATGGTCATATGTTTTACAACAAACCTTTTTCACATTATTTATTGAGAGTAGAATATCGATTTGTAGGGGAACAAGCAAAAGGAGGCGAAGGATGGGCTTGGAGAAACAGTGGCATTATGCTTCATGGACAAGCGCCTGAGACAATGCTAAAAGATCAAGATTTTCCCATTTCTTTAGAGGCCCAACTTTTGGGGGGAAATGGAAAAGAGGAAAGGACTACTGGAAATTTATGTACTCCCGGAACGGAAGTAGTTTATAAAAATGAGCTCTTCACTCCTCACTGTCTTAATTCAAATTCACAAACATACGCAGGAGATCAATGGGTAACAGCCGATGTATTAGTTTTGGGTGACTCTATCATCCGACACATTATTAATCAAGATACCGTAATGGTATATACAAAACCAACCATTAATGGAGGCGGTGTTTCCAATTACGACCCAAAAGTTAAAAAGGATGGTCAAGCACTAAGTGGCGGATATTTCTCTCTCCAAAGTGAAAGTCACCCAATAGAGTTCAGGAAAGTAGCTATTATTGATCTGCAACCTTATGCCAATGACAGCGAAAAGCTAAACAATGTGTTAGCAGAAATACGCAAAAGTGAAGGAAAATAGAAAAAGGGGTTGTGGCATTACCGC
>DATMSZ010000038.1:0-7664 GCA_035565175.1 Pseudosphingobacterium sp. | reverse complement strand
TTTTTTAACACCTTTTATATAAAGAGATCTCTTTTTTGATGGAAACAGATCTAAGAAGCATGTGTTTTATCGGAAAGTCAGACTGTCTAAGTAGTTAAAGGAGAAATTTTGTTTGTCATTTATGTGTTATTTTGAAATAGCCTTGCGGTGCGGTATATGAATGCAGAATATTATATAATTTTTATTACTTTTGAGTTTTTAGCACAATTCATTGTATGTCCGATACTAACTTAAAATATACTAATCCGATAGATACTTCAAAGTTAAGTTTTGATGATTTCAAAAAGATGGTCTTAAACGACTATCGTATTGTTCGCGAAAGCCGTGAGGCAAGTCTGTTAGGACGAAAGGAAGTGTTAACTGGAAAAGCGAAGTTCGGAATTTTTGGTGATGGAAAAGAAGTTGCCCAGATAGCGATGGCGAAGGTTTTTAAGGAGGGCGATTGGCGTTCAGGATATTATAGGGATCAAACCTTTGTGTTTGCAACCGGTATATCCAATATTTATGAGTTTTTTTCGCAGATGTACGCTAATCCCAATATTGAGGCGGAGCCGGCTTCCGGCGGACGGATGATGAATGGGCATTTTGCTACGAGAGAACTGCATCAAGATGGAACTTGGGTTGATCAGACATCGCTAAAGAATTCTTCGGCCGATATTTCTACAACGGGAGGCCAAATTCCGCGATTATTGGGCCTTGCGCAAGCGTCTAAAGTGTACCGACACAATAAAGATTTAAGTTATCTAACGCATTTTTCTGATGAGGGTAACGAAGTTGCTTTTGGTACAATAGGTAACGCATCAACCTCAGAAGGTGTCTTCTTTGAGGCCTTCAATGCGGCAGGCGTGTTACAGATACCGTTGGCAATCTCTGTATGGGATGATGGATATGGCATTTCGGTACCAGCTAAATATCAAACAACTAAAGAAGATATCTCAGAGGTGTTAAAAGGTTTTCAGCGGGATGAAAAAGGTAAGGGGTATGAAATCTTTAAAGTAAGAGGCTGGGATTATCCGGGCTTATGTGAGACGTATGAAAAGGCAATAAGAATATGCAGGGAAGAGCATATTCCTGTATTCATTCATGTCACCGAAATGACGCAACCACAAGGTCATTCAACTTCAGGGTCTCACGAACGCTACAAGTCTAAAGAACGATTAGACTGGGAGGCAGAATACGATTGTGTGGTCCAGATGCGAAAATGGATGCTCGAGTCGGCTATTGCCAATGAAGACGAACTAGAGAATATAGAGAATGATGCCAAACAATTAGTTAGAGAAGAACAACAAAGAGCTTGGACAGATTATATAGCTGCTTTTACTACTGAAAAGACGCAAGCTATTGATTTACTTAGTTCTATAAACGATAAGGTCACTCAGGGTTTAGCCACAGAACTAAAATCTGTTCATGAAGCAAGTCTTAAGCAGATTTACGGTATCGTAAGAAAAGCAATAAGAAATCTTCGATACCACCAAAGCGAACAAAAAGATCAATTGCTGAAATGGTATAGCATACAGCAAGGTGTGAATTATGATCGTTACAACTCTAAGCTATTTACCGATAGTGCTGAGTCTCCACAAAACATAACGGTGGTTCCTCCACAATATGAAAAGAATGCAAAACTTGTTGATGGGCGAGAAGTTTTAAATGAATGCTTTGCTGCTAACTTTGATCGAGAACCGCGATTACTCGCCTTCGGAGAAGATGTAGGGGCAATAGGAGATGTGAATCAAGGCTTTGCAGGATTACAAGCTAGATTTGGAGAACATCGTATTTTTGATACGGGTATACGGGAATCCGCAATTATTGGGCAGGGATTAGGAATGGCGCTCCGCGGATTAAAGCCAATTGCTGAAATACAGTACCTAGACTATCTGCTCTACGGCCTCACAGTATTAAGTGACGATTTAGCTTGCTTAAGTTACCGCACAATGGGGGGGCAGAAAGCGCCATTAATTGTACGGACTAGGGGGCACCGCTTAGAAGGTATTTGGCATTCCGGTTCGCCAATGGCGATGATTTTAGGATCACTGCGTGGCATGCATATTTGTGTTCCACGTAATATGACGCAGGCTGCCGGTATGTATAACACCTTGTTACGTTCCGATGAACCTGCGTTAGTCATAGAATGTCTAAATGGTTATCGCCTAAAAGAACGAATGCCTTCTAATGTAGGAGAGTTTACGATACCATTAGGCGTAGCTGAAATTATTAGAGAAGGGGCTGATATTACCGTTGTATCCTATGGCTCCACCTTACGGCTGGTGCAAGAAGCGGCAGTCCAACTTCAAGAATTAGGTATTTCAATTGAAATTATCGATCCCCAAACATTGCAACCATTTGATAAAGAACACTTGTGTGCAAAATCATTAGTTAAGACAAATAAGTTGCTAGTGGTTGACGAAGATGTGCCTGGAGGGGCGTCGGCCTTTATACTCCAGCAAGTTTTAGAAGAGCAAAAAGGGTATTTTAGTCTTGATAGTCAGCCGCGTACCTTGTCGGCTAAGGCGCACAGACCCCCTTATGGATCTGATGGTGACTATTTTACAAAACCATCCATTGATGATATTATTGAAATAGCTTATCAGATAATGCACGAATCGAATCCAGATAAATTTCCCGTGTTATTTTAAGGGGAATAGATGAAGACCGAATGAAGAACCCCTAATTAAGGCTATAACTAGCCTTAATTAGGGGTGAATAATACTCAAAATGCCTCGATCAGCTGCCGCTAACACTTAAATTTCGGAGAAAATGGTCAACAATAACAAGGGCAGCCATTGCTTCAACTATTGCTACGGCTCTTGGTACGACGCAAGGATCATGCCTTCCTTTACCTACTATTTGAGTTTCCTCGCCAGCAGTATCCACCGTATTTTGGGCTTTCATAATAGTAGCAACGGGCTTAAAGGCAACGCGGAAATTTATATCCATTCCGTTCGATATACCACCCTGAATACCACCCGAAAAATTAGTCAATGTTTTTATTGTCTTTATACCCCGACTGGGATTTACAAAGATATCGTTGTGCTCAGACCCTCTCATGCTTGCTCCTGAAAAGCCAGATCCGTATTCAAAACCATGAACTGCATTTATGCTCAACATCGCTTTTCCCAAATCAGCATGCAGCCTATCAAATACGGGTTCTCCTAAACCAACTGGTACACCTTTTATTACTGTGCTGATTATGCCGCCTACTGTATCGCCATCTTTTCTAACAGCATCAATAAAAGTAATCATCTGATTGGCAGTTGCAGGATCCGCACATCTCACGATATTCTGTTCCCTTATAGCGACTAATTCTTTTAAAGAAAGGGCTCCCAAATTCGGCGCTTCTATCGTGCCAACGGAGGAAACATGTGCAAAAATTTCAATACCATGTTTGCTCAGGTAAGCTTTGGCAATAGCACCAGCAGCAACTCTTGTAGCCGTTTCGCGGGCGGAAGATCGACCACCACCTCTATAATCTCTGATGCCATACTTTGTTTGATACGTATAGTCTGCGTGTGATGGGCGGTATTTGTCTTGAATATGTGAATAATCTTTGGAGCGTTGGTCTTCATTAGGAATCAACATAGCTAGAGGTGTGCCCGTAGTTTTCCCTTCAAAAACTCCAGAAAGTATTTTAACCGTATCGCTTTCCTTTCGCTGAGTGGTTATTTTTGATTGACCAGGCTTACGTTTATCCAACTCAGATTGTATATATTCAAGATCGATTTCAATATTAGGCGGACAGCCATCAATTATTACACCAATGGCTTCACCATGCGATTCGCCAAAAGTGGTGATACGAAATACCTGTCCAAAAGAGTTACCTGCCATATTAATTTGTTGTTTTATTCGGGATATTCATCGTTTAGTTCGCTCTAAACATAAATCCCTTTCTCTTATTAATTAGATGTAGTAAAACCTATTTGCTCCAAATGTGTCCAAAACGCTGGATATGACTTGCCTACAACCTCTGGGTCTTCTATAACAAGCTCATTGAAATGTAAAGCCAAAGGTGCAAAAGCCATCGCCATTCGATGATCTTCGTACGTTTTTATTCGTATACTATCGGGAGTTTTTTTGCTATCAGTGTTTAAATGATAAATTTCATTTTTTTCCGTTAAAGTAACATTAAATTTAGCCAATTCATCTTGTAAGGCCTTAATACGATCTGTTTCTTTAATTTTTAATGTTTCTAAGCCAGTAAAAGTTGCATTGTATCCCAAAACAGCACAACAGGCTATAACGGTTTGTGCCAGGTCTGGACATTCTTTAAAATTAAAAAGCGTTTCTTGTTTACCTTGGGTATCAGATTTCTCAATTTTTACACCATTGTTTTCAAATGTAGAAACTACACCAAAATTCGTCATAATGTCTGCTATAGCACTATCTCCTTGTAAACTATTTGTTTTTAGGCCGGGTAAAAACAAAGTACTTCCAATAGGGGATAAGGCGATAATCGAGTACCAATAAGAAGCAGCGCTCCAGTCTGGCTCAACATGTAACACTGTTTTTTTTACCTCTTGGTGCGAGATACTGATGCTATTACCATTCCATGTATGCTGAATGCCTGCCTCTGCAAGCATTTGAAGCGTCATGGTGACGTAGGGCTTCGATGTTAAGTCACTGGTGATATTTAGGGTTAAACCAAGTGGCAAAAAAGGTGCTATAAGAAGCAGCGCTGATAAATATTGACTACTTACGTCTCCCCTGATGGCTAATTGATCATGTGTTTGCTGAGCGCCCCCATCTATATTCAATGGGGGATAATCATCATTTTCTATGTATTTTATCGAAGCACCAATGCTTCTTAAAGCATTTACCAAAATTCCTATCGGGCGTTGTTTCATACGTTCAGAGCCCGTAAGTAAAAAATTTCCCGGAACAAATGATAAATAAGCTGTTAAAAATCTCATGGCTGTGCCGGCAGGACCGATATCAACCGTTAAATTGGCCTTGCTTTCTTGAATCGACTTTAAGACATTACGCAAAGTAACAGTGTCATCTGCATTTGATAAATTTTGTATTTGGATGATGCCTTTGCTAAGTGCGCTTAAAATAAGCGCACGATTACTTTCGCTCTTAGAGCCGGTCAATTCAATGGTGTCGTTTATTTTGCCACCTTGGTGTGATAATTTCAACGTTTTCGTATTCATTAGGCCTCCACAGCAGGTTTGGCATTCATGATTTGATTTTGTTTACGGATTGACTCACCGTGGATTAATTCAAGTAATTTTACAGTAAAGTCTTCTTCAAGATTTAGTGCTTTTGCAAATTTGCTTCGTTTCTCAATTATTTCTTCCCATCTACTAACTTGTAGAATAGTTACTTTATTATCTCGCTTGTATTCTCCTATTTTTTCGACAATTTTCATCCGGTCGGCTACTTTTTTGATGATTTGATCATCAATAGCATCAATTTCTTTACGTAATACGGCTAATTTATCTTCGAACACAGGGTCGTTAGATTCCGCTTTTCTCAGCGAAAGATTATTGATGATATCGGTTAATGCCGCAGGCGTAACCTGTTGTTTTGCATCTGTCCAGGCCACAGACGGATCAATGTGCGACTCAATTATGAAACCTTGCATGTCTAGATCTACCGCTTTTTGAGCTACGTAAGGAATCAATTCGCGTGTGCCGCAGATATGACTAGGATCGTTGATGATGGGGAGTTCAGGAGCTACTGTTTTTAACTGGATAGCTAAATCCCACATCGGTTCATTACGGAACGCCGTTTTTTCATAAGATGAGAAGCCTCGATGTATGGCACCTAATTTTTTAATGCCGGCACGATTTATACGCTCTAAGGCACCTATCCATAAGGAAAGATCCGGGTTTACGGGATTCTTAACAAAAACAGGCACATCCGATCCTTTAAGAGCATCAGCAATTTCTTGTACCGTGAATGGATTGGCTGTAGAGCGCGCACCTACCCATAGAACATCAACACCAGCAGCCAAGGCTTCTTCTACGTGTTTAGCTGTTGCAACTTCTGTGGCCGTAAGTAGGCCTGTTTCTTCTTTTGCACGTTTTAACCATTCCAAACCTATGCTTCCGATGCCTTCAAATTCACCAGGACGTGTACGGGGCTTCCATATACCTGCTCTCAAGATGGAAACCTTCCCGGTAGCAGCCAATAAATGGGCAGTTGCCACTAACTGTTCCTCGGTTTCAGCGCTACATGGGCCGGCAATTACAAATGGTTCTTTGCCTGTAGCTAACCATGAGCTTATTGGCACGATGTCTAAATTTAGTTTCATTGTATTATTTATTAATTTTCTATTTAAGTGCTATTTTGAGTTTATATTTTGTCGTTTTTTATGTATTCTCCGAGAATATTGAAATTTATAGTATGTTTCAGTGTTTTTCTAATGGCTGCATCGTAATTATTTTGCTTTTTCCATTCAATGTCTACATAAAAATCATACTCATTTCTTTTTCCTACCACAGGCATAGATTGTATTTTACTCATGTTAATCTGTTCCTCAGAAAAAAATGTAAGTACTCGAGCTAGTGAGCCAATACTATTGTCGGTCTGAAATAAAAGAGTTGCTTTATTGGCTTTAGGGTTCTCCGTTTTCTCTTTTGATAAGATCAAAAATCGAGTATAGTTTTTTTTGTTTGTTTCTATTCTTCTTTCTATAACATCTAAGCCATATAGCTTAGCTGCTAGTTGGTTGGCAACGGCGGCAGTGTCAGTTAATTTATTATCTGCTATTTTCTTTGCACACGAAGCGGTATCCATTCCTTCGGTAATCTTAAAAAGCGGATGCTCTTCTAGGTAATCTGCACACTGTCTAAGTGCTATAGGGTGTGATTCTACATTTCTGATCTGATCGAGCTTTACACCAGGCAATGCTAAGAGGTGCAGTTGAATACTTAGATATACTTCCCCAACAATTGGAAAATGATAATCATGCAGTAATGTATAATTTGGCAATAAGCTTCCTGCTATTGAGTTTTCTATCGCCATAACTACATAATCCGCTTCGTTTTTCCTTAAAGCCTCACATGTGTGTTTAAAAGTCTCACACTCTACCGTTTCGATTTCTTGACCGAAATATTTGAAGGCAGCCTCTTCATGAAAAGAGGCGCGGGTACCTTGGATCGCTACTTTTATTTTGCTCATTTTATTGTTCAAAAAAAAAGTCCCGGTTGCTCACCGGGACTTTTCTATACATTATTCTTATACATGCATATTAATCCCGGCCTTTACTGCTAAAGTAAAAGTAACCAAAGAACCAATATGCTGTAGTGTATTTCATTTTTTCTTTTTGATATCGCAAATATATGCAAGAATAATTACGAAACAAGAAAAAAAATAAAAAAAATGCAAAAGATAATTTGAGAGGAAATAGGATAGCTGGTTAGGCCTTAGATTAAGGGAGATCTTAGTCGATATTGTTTTTTAAGAGCAAATAAAACGAATCCAAAAATTTTGCTTGAAACCCTATTTTGCTTTTTACTTCTAAGTTTTGGATTTTTTTTTGATTCTTTTTGATGTTTTATCTTTTTATTGACTGTTTTTTTTTGGTTTTAAATTGATATTTTTTTACTTATTTGTTCTGTTGTGTTTTATTTTTTTGTCTTTTTTAACAATTTTTTGAATGCATTGTAATTAAACATTGAAAAATTTATCATTTTTAATATAAAAAAGTTGCTTAATTGACAATT
>DATMSZ010000037.1:0-10502 GCA_035565175.1 Pseudosphingobacterium sp. | reverse complement strand
TTATACAAGCTAATAACAAACCATCGAAGGTACTATCAGTAGGTAGGCTCCATTGTACAACTAGCATAATGATTAAAACAATTAGAAATGTCTTTAAACCGTTATAAATTCCCTCACGCAAAAAAAACCGCATATTTACCTGCTCCTCACTCCATAATTTTCCTATGTTGGCAGTTGCAAAAAACTCGGTAGTTTTTTTCATAAAATCAACGGTAATGGCCAATGGAACAAATAAGGCCATAGGCAATATAAATCTGGCAAAACAAAATTCTCCTTGAAATAATGAAACAGCTGCCGGATTTTTGAAACTAAAATAAGGTATAATTCCGTTAAATATGAGGTTAGGAAACAGATACCAAAAGAGTTTCTTTTTTAGGAACGCTTTCGCCGGTTTATAATCAGTAATAGTTTTAATTCGCTCTGTCATTACGCGTCGGTACAATTTTAATTTGCTAATAGATCTTGCTGTATAGTAGACATTAACAGATCAAAGGTTGCCCTGATAAAATCGCTCGCTTCCTTTTCAGTCAGTACGGCTTCATTAGACATAAATGTTAAGTCGAGTATACCTTTATAAGAGCTCATTACAACAGTGTTTGGATTGCGCCAAGGGAACGATACTGAGGGGCTGTAAATCGAGCGTACTTCAAACGTATTGAATGTTTCTTGTATAGGTAAACTACCCATATTAGAGAATGTGAAATCATGTGTACCGTCTTTCGTGAGGAGATGATTCACAAGCTTCGGAACTATTTTTTGAAATCCCTCACTCATTTCAAGAATTTCAGTTATATTAATTTTTTTTATTCCACAGTTGATATCTTCTTTCATTTTCTTGGCCGATGACCAAACGGCGTGTTGTTCTCTCTTGCTTAAGCTCAATTCAATAATTGGAGCGAAAGCAAAAAGTTGGTCTTCTTTTATATCAGGCAGAAATTTCCGTATATCAACCGGACATATTAATTTTCCCTTAAATTTCTCAGGAAAAAGATTAAAATATGTCTTTAATAGAGATACTCCAACTATCGTATACAGCGAAGCACCCTGTGATCTACATAAACCGAGTAATTTTTTTGTATCCTGTGCCACTAAGCGATAACGTACCATATAGGATAGTTCCGGTTTCAGGACTTTATCGAGATTTGTTTTACTTGGTAACAAAATATTCGCAAAGGCCTTACCTAAAGAACCCTTCAGCGTTAAGCTTATTTTTTTCCAGCTAGAAAGTGTTAAAGGGGAAGAAAGTTTCTCTATAAATGGCTGGTCTTCCAAGCTGTAATGTGGATCATCAATAAGTAAGAGTAGTTCTTTTAAAAGAGTGGTCATACTTGTTCCATCAGTAATGCAATGCGGACAGACAAGTATGATTTCAGAGATGCCGTTTCCATTCAGCCAGATAAGCCTTGCCAAAGGCCCATTGCCTACGTCAAAAAATGAATGCCACTGCATTTTTGATACAGTCTCCCAGTGATGATCATCTTTCCTTTGATATTCGATTATCGGAATAGGTCCAACTTCATTTTTAAGCACAAAATACGGCCTTGTTCCTTCCTCACTAACAATTGATCTTAAAAGAGGGTGTTTTTTTTGAAGTTTTTTTAGTGCATTATTAAGTGCGTAAGCGGATAATTCACCTCGAATGCTTGCGGTAAATAAACAATTAATAGGCTGATACTTATCTACGTACATTATTCGTTCTCCAACAGAAAGTGCTCGTCGCTTCATCATCTTTACGTTATTTATCCGTCAATAAATTTATTTTATCACACAAGTAGTCGATTAACTGTGTTGCTTGCGCTTGAGAAAGAAAGGCCTTATTTGACACAAATGAGAAATCTAATTTATTTTTAAAGGTGGAACAAATTAATGTAGATGGGTTGGCAAAAGGGCCTATAACCATTGGGCTAAAAACAGTCTCAATCTCAAATTTACCATATTTCTCTTTTAAGCCTATTTTCCCGATGTTGGAGAACATCATGTCATTTCCTACTTTCCCATAGGTGAGCATGTTTAACATGTTTGGTAATGCACTGTGCAATCGCTCAAAGGTCATCAAAAATTCATAAGGCCGTAGTTTCTTTGTTTGTTTATCAACGTTTGCTTGTAATTTGGCTGCTTCCTCCCAAAAATTTTTCTCTTTTTTGTCTTCGCGACTTAGCGTCAAGACTAAGCCAAATGAGAATAATTGATCGTTAGTTATTTGTGCGGCAAATCTTCTGATATCAACAGGGCAAGAAATTTTGTTTTTTGCTTGATTTCCTTGAACATGTTGATAAGCTTTCAGCATTAATAAACCAGTAGCCGTGTTTACCGTAATTGATGCTTCCTTACATTTTTTTATCCACCTTCCAGTCAATTCCTGTGATAACTTTTTATGAATAATGTAATCATTTAATCTAGACAGAGGTGATTTACGTTTTGAGATAAATGGTGAAGAAATAGTGAGGGCAGATTTTACAAGACCTGCCAGGAGTGCCGTTTTTAAGTGTATTTTTTTCTGCTTCAGTATATCATTTGGCACAATATCTTGATAATCAAGTAAACGATCATGTTTTCCTATAGAGAGCGCAGGTTCATTTAATATTTCCAACAATTCATGAAGTAAAAGTACTCCCCCTCCGCCGTCACAGATGCAATGATGAAAGGTGATAATTAAATCTGACAGTTCTTCAGCATGTAAACATACAGCTTGCATAAGTGGCCCGCATTCCAGATTAAATTGGTGCCTCAAGCCAAGCAGTGATTGCTCTTGCCATTCATCTTCGTGTTTCCACGGAAGAAATATCAAGGGTATAGGGCTAATTTCTGTTGGTACAAAGAAATACGGTCGTTTCTCGTTTATATCAGCAATAGCCATTTGTAGCTGTGGGTGTTTACGCTGAATCTTTCCAAATGCATTTGAAAGGTCCGCAGGGTTTATTTCGCCTTTAATTCGTATAGCAAATACACCATTAAAAGGTTGAGTTCCATCGCCAGCCAATGTCCGTTCTAAAAAAAGAAGTGATCTCTCTTTTCGCTGCATTTTTCTTTGATTATAATTACTTGTTAAACCGCAACGGTATTATATGTCATTTTCTCTAATAGTGCTGCTGCACTGTCATTGCTCCCAGCTTCCCTGAAAGTTTTGTTGACATATGCTACCCCTTCTTTATAAGTTGGTTGTTCAATTAAGTCCCAAATGGTTTTCTTTAATTCGTCCAAACGCATACGTTTATATCTTATTTTTCGCCCACAACCAGACTTTTCAACTAAATCAGCTGTATGAAAATGATCATATGCAATGGGGGTTATGAGCAGAGGAAGTTCGTTTAAAATTGCATCGTTAACGGTGTTAAATCCTCCATGGCATATTACTAGGTCCATTTTCTCCATTACTCTGCTTTGTGGTACAAAGCCTTGAACAATAAAATTTGATGGCCAGTTCTCGATAATAGCTGGATTTGTTGCCGCAACAATTGTTAAAGGTTCATCCTTAAAGGCCTCAATAAGTTTTTCAAAGAACTCTTTTCTAATGTTTTCCAATAGCGTACCCAGTGACACAAATATCTTCGGCCCACTACTATTTTCTAGCTTCTGCCAATCAAAGTCAATCTCATTTGGTCTACCTTTAACGGGGCCAACAAATTGCATGTGAGACTCAGGATTCTCTATCGCCGCAAAATATTGTGAAGTAAAAACAATATTTAGCTGCTTAGAATGAAAAATCAATTCGTCAGTATGTATATCTAAATCTTTTTGTAAATTAAACATAAGCCGTTGCTGCCATTCCCAAATTTTTGGTGAATTAATGGCATTAGCACCCAGGTCAGGGGGTACGGGGGTAGTGGTGGCGTAAGGAATTCCTTTTTTATATGCGCATATTCCACCAACGAAAGTTATGCAATCGCTAACGATCACATCTGGTTTAAAATCGTCTATTACCGCATTTACCCCATCATGCATGATTTTACAAAACGGAATGTATGTTTCTTCTAAGGCTAGTTTCCACGTCTCAGCTCCAGAAAGCAAGGGACCATTGTCTTGTTTTTTTAATATTTCATCTATTTGCGCTTTATGCTCATTCCAGTAAAGAGAGGGAACAACAAACTTTCCACCTGAAGGAATTTGATCTTCTTTTATTTCAAGTAAAGATACCCATTGCACTTCATGACCTCTCTCTAATAAGGTTGCTCCTACGCTTAAAGTCGGACTAACATGCCCAAAAAAAGGGGGCACAATAAATAAAAATCTAGCCATTTTTTATAAATTATATCGTGTTTTTATTATTGTAAAATCTTATCAAGAGCTAAATCTTCCAACAATTTAACAGCATAGTTAACACCGCCAGCTTGTTCAAATGAATAACGAAGTTTTTGAGCGGCTAACCGATAACTAGGTTCATATAAAACAGATTGTAAAGAAGATAGAAGGTGATGTGCTTTGAAACGTCTATAATTTAATCGCAAGCCTGCTCCAGTGGCCACAACTCTTCCTGCTACATATGATTGGTCGTAAGCAATTGGAACAACTATCAATGGAATGCCATTATTTAAGGTCTCACAAACAGTATTGTGACCGCCATGACAAATGACAGCGTCAAAAAAAGGCAACAAATCCAGTTGTGGAATTTTCTTTGATACGATAAAATTGGAAGGCCATTCTTCAAATAAGCTTGGATCTGACACTACTACTACCCCTAAATCTTCGTCTCTAAATGCTTCGATAACTTTCGAGAAGAAATCACGTTTAAAAGAATGATCGAAAGTTGTTCCAATAGAAACCAAAATTTTGTATTTATGAGGCATTGTATGAAACCGCTCCCAGTTAAAGTCGAATTTAGTCGGACGATTTAGAGTAGATAAGCCGATAAATTTATAGTTCCGATCGAGCTCCATTTCACCAAAGAATTCCTGTGAAGTATAAACAAGCGTTAAATCTTCCGAACAGGCAATAGATGTTTCCTGCGTTAATCCGAATTCATATTGAAGTGCTATAATTTGATTTGCCTCCCATCCCGATACGCCAGGTAAATCTTGTTGCATTTTTATGGCAGCTGGAGCTGTTACCGATGTAGCATATTTTAATTGTCGTTGCTTTGCAACTATTGCTCCACTAAATAGCTGCTGGTCGTTAATGATAACATCGGGCTTAAAAGAGCTTACACAAGCGTTAATGTGTTCATACATGTACCTATTTAATGGTATTAATACGTCTTCATATAAGAACTTAACACTTTCTATTCCAGCTACGTTCTTACTTGATATTTGATTTTGATAAGCTTCGTGTTTACTTGCATCCAATTCTTTATGGTATGCGTAAAAGAACTTTCCTCCTAAAGGGATGATGCTTTCCAAATTGACATCAACACTCAACCACGCTACTTCATGACCGCTTAGTAACAACGCAGTACCCAAACTTAAAGTGGGGTTTACATGACCCGAAAGGGGGGGAACAACAAATAAAAACCTGCTCAAAACAATGCTTTTTCTTTAGTTAAAAATTCAATTAATGTTTCTGCCACTATTTCGGGCTGCTGTATGGGCAAATTATGATCTCCTTCAAGTGTTTTTAATTGAGAATCAGTAATTTTAGATGATAAAATCTCCCCTGATTGAAGACAGTTAGATTGTAAACCATACAGGAGAAGCGTTTCATGATTGACTATGTTAAATGGTGCCTTTTCAAAAAAGCCCATTTCGCGTTCCATATCAGTCTTAATACTTGTGTTATTAAAGAGATATTCATACATGCGGTGATTTTTCTCAAGTTGCCGCCTGCCCATGTTAACTTTCGTTGTGTCCGTAAAATTTTGAATATAGTTTTCCAGAAATTCTTTACTATAAACATCAATTAAATCCATAGCTTTACGGTCACCCGGATTTGGGGCTTCAATCACACATAGTTTCTCTATCCGTTCAGGATGGCTCATACAGGTATTTAATGAAACCAACCCTCCAAAGCTATAGCCAACAAGATGTACTTTGTTTAAATTTAACTCATCTAGTAAATGAATTAAATCTTCTGTCATGTGGGAAAATCGATACCCGCTTTCTACTCTGGTAGAGAGGCCATGGCTTTTCAGATCATACATAAGCACATGAAATCTTTTTGCTAAAAGCGGTGCAATCTTAAAATAATAGACTGAAAGATTACTAAACATGCCATGTACCAGCACTAAAGTATCGGAAGCTCCTTTGTTTAACTCTTGAATATGTACACTTCTATTATGTATGTCTATGTAAGGCATCGGCTATGTAATTATTAAATATTTCACCAATCACTGACTGAAGAAAAGCGTTGATCATTGGAAAGCTAAAATACGTTCTTTGATCCTTAAGGCACAAAAGACAAGTAAAGCATTTTGTTCACTTTTTTGCGTGTTTAACCCTATTTGAAATTCAGTGCTGTAACAATTTCTTAAATTGTGCATCTTTGTTAAGAACAATACTTTTTAAATACTCGCACATGAACTTGTTAGGAAACTTAATATGGTTGATTTTTGGTGGATTTTTTGCTGCTTTAGGCTATTTCATCGGAGGGCTTGTGCTGTGCATAACAGTTATCGGAATTCCTTTTGGAATCCAATGTTTTAAGTTAGCAGCTCTCATGTTATTTCCTTTTGGAAAAAGGGTAGTTAATACTGCTAGCGCATCAGGATGCCTTAACCTATTTGCTAATATTATCTGGATTTTCTGCGGGGGGATATATACTGCTTTAAATCATCTCTTTTGGGCAGTGTTGCTTGCCATTACGATCATTGGTATCCCCTTCGCGAAACAACATCTCAAATTACTTGAAATATCGTTAATGCCATTTGGTAAAAAAGTTATTGAAAATTGATATAAATCACCTATAAAAGAAGATTCAAAGATCTAGAGATTCTTTAGATATTGTGATTGGTTAGGCTGAATGGCAGCTCTTCTATAAACAATATTTAAATAAGTCAGTATCCTTCTTGAATAACTATGTAATTCATTTTTGTGATGATTAACACTATTACGCAATAATGCAAAGGTTAATAACCAAGTTCCTAGAACAATCACTGATGATAAAACTTGCACTCCTCCTAGATAAAAAACATAGGCTGTAAATACAAGTAAGAAAGATAAAAGGGCTAAGCACCAATTTCTTATAAATTTTTCTGTAAAGGGTTCTATAGTGCATCTAATAGTTGTCCCTCTATCTGCCGCAGAAAGTCTAAAATTCACAACACCTTCTCCTCTAAAGCTCTCAAATATAGAAGGGTTTCTTTCCACTTTTATGCAATCCTGATGAATACTAAATTTTCCTTGGTGGTCTTGTCCCACTTTTTCACAGATACTATCGAAAACATCCTCTAAGGCTAACTCTGTATAGACCTCATAATAACATTGTATTTTGTTTAGATTTCTCACGGAATTACTGGTGTAAATGTTTAATCAATAGGACTGCAATTTATTTTTTAGCTATATATACTTGACATAGCTAATGTAAATAAGTAATTTCAATTTCACAAATTTTCCATGAAAAAGTGTGAAAAAAAATGTGAAATATGAGCTAATCTAATTTGTATTAGCATAGCCCTTAGTTGACCATTAAGAGCAGCTGAGTACACGGAACGACTAAAGATGCATAAAAGGCGTATAGGAAACAATGAGAAGATAAAATATGGCAAGCTATTGAATGCGTAAACTTGACTAATAGGATAATTTAATCTATGAAAGTTGCAATCTAAATGAAGTCTGTAGTCGTTGAAAGAAATAGAAGCTATCTTCTTTTTTTCAATTGTATTTATTCTTTTATTAAAATATACCAAAAAACAAATCTCTTCGGCTGAAATCCTGAAAATAGGAGTGAACTTCGCAAAACAAGATTCTCTATTTAATCTTTTTGGTTTATTTTTTTAGATATTTCCTTTTAGTTAATTCAGAACAGAAAGAATTATTATTAATATAGAATATTATGCATTACTTTTTTTAAAACTCCGAATGGCTAATAAAGCGCTAATAAGCATCAGGACCGCTGCGACGTAATATGGGGCCGCTGGTAAATACATAGGTGCTTTACTACTTGTAAAGAAATAAAAGATATAAGTCATAAACCAGGGGCCAAAGATAGAGCTGAGGCTCATTAAACTTGTAAGTCCTCCCTGAAGCTCGCCTTGCTCGTTTGCAGGTACTTCATTTGTCATCATTCCTTGGAGTGCAGGTCCAGCAATGCCTCCTAAAGAATAGGGGATCATATAAGCGAACATCATCCAACTTTGGTTGGCGAGTCCAAACAATAACATACCAATTGAATATAAAATGAGGCCAACCCATATACTCTTTTCTTGGCCTATCTTCGGGATGACTACTCTAATTAGGCCTCCCTGTACTAATGCGATTAAGAGGCCAATAAAACCGAGTGAATAACCTACAAGGTCCTCATCCCAATGAAATTTTTGCATTGTATAAAAAGTCCACACACTTTGCACGGCATGCCCTGCAAAATAAACAACAAATAAGCATATGGCTAATCCAATTACCGCTGGGTATTTTTTTAGTTGAACCAATGTGCCAAGCGGGTTAGAGCGTTTCCAGCTAAAAGGACGTCGATGTTCCTTGGCTAACGACTCAGGGAGAATAAAAAAGCCGTATGCAGCATTCAAAAGAGCCAATGCTGCTGCTGCATAAAAGGGGTAATGAACATCGATTTTACCCAAAACACCTCCTATTACCGGACCAATGATAAACCCTAATCCGAAAGCCACTCCTATCATTCCAAAATTCTGTGATCGCTTTTCTGGACTACTGACGTCAGCAATATATGCAGATGCTGTAGTGAAACTGGCACCAGTAATGCCTGCAATAATCCGTCCAATAAACAACCATCCAATACTTGGAGCAAATGCTAAAAAAAGATAATCAATACCAAAGCCCAATAAGGAAAATAGTAATACTGGTCTACGGCCATATTTATCACTCAAATTACCTACTAAGGGAGAAAACAGAAACTGCATAACAGCGTACGCTACAAGGAGCAAACCTGAGATTCTCGAAGCATCACTTATATTTCCATGAATAAGTCCTTCAATTAGTTTGGGAAAAACCGGAATTATTATAGCTAGGCCAATGACATCAATGAGTAAAGTGATAAAAATAAATCCTAAGGCTGCAGATTGTTTCGTATTTTTTGTTTGATCCATATTTTGGGTTAATATCTATATGCAAAGAAAGCATATAGATTTAATTTCCTTTTAAAAAAATGAGAAAATTTAAACAATTAGCATTCGTGGTTATGCCTAACAGTGCCTAGTATAAGTTATTCATCACTGCTTCAGCATCATGCAGAATAGTCAAGTAAGCGTATATCGCTTTAAGTGAATCAACTGTTTGTCACATAATTAAATAGAGAAGCTTGCAGGGACCAAGTTATCTATCTTGATTTAAACTTAAAAGGATGATCTCCCTGATTTGTAAGAAAGGAAAGAACCTCTTCTTTTGAGTAAACTATTTTACCTTTTTTTGTACCGTAGTTAATAGCGGCAGATGTTATATGTGAAGGATCAATATGGTCCCCACAGTTTTTTGGATAATGTTCCTCCACCCCTATCCATGGTTTATCTTTATGGATATAATACCGAATAACAATATAGTCGTAATTATTTGTTAAAACGGGCCCCTCAGAATCTTCAAAACCTAACTCCAAAAGATCATTTCTATTAATCGTTGCCATGACATGTCGCATTAAACTAGCCGCACATAGCTAGTATTATAATAACAGATTTGCTTGTATATTTGTTCCGTCTGAACGATAAAATAGCCTATAACATAGAATGCATTTTTTTTGGAACATAAGTGAGCGCTTTACAATACACTATTCAAAATCATACCAAATCAGCTTTTATTTCATGCTGCATGTTGTTTTTAGTCCTTTTATTTTTTAGGTAAAAGCGGGATAAAATCAATGCATTTACCCATAGTAATATTACCTACTAATTATAAAAGTATGATATTGATGATTTCTATTAATACATTAAATTTGTGGTTCGTCTTGGAATGTATTGCTGAAGGATCTTTGAATAAATAGTATTACCATCACTTTTTTTATCCTTTGCGAAGCCCAGCTTTTCCATTACGCTAATTACGTGGTCATTGATGGTGTTTAATAATATTTTTATTTCATAAACTCCATAAAAATATTTAGCCATTTCAAGCATTTGGTTAAAAGCCTCAAGCATGAGTCCTTTATCTCTGTATTCTGGTAACAAAGTACCTCCAACGTATATTTCTTTTCTGTTCCTACCGCCCTTATAGATTACGCATGATCCGATTATTATAGTAGGTGCAGATTTCAATCTGATTGTATACACGCATTTAGAAAGCCATAATAATCGTTTTGTAAAATCCTCAGGCGATTCGTCACTAGCATGCAAATCGCTGTAATAAGTACCAAATTGTTCAGGGTAATCGAGTAAATGGCAGAATTCATGTGCATCATTTAGGCATAGTTTTCTCAAAACTATGCCTGTTTTGTTTTTGTTTTCCATCAGATAAAATAGT
>DATMSZ010000036.1:0-10510 GCA_035565175.1 Pseudosphingobacterium sp. | reverse complement strand
ATTTCTTTTCTAAATCAAATACATCCTTTGCATCTGGGAAAAAGAAGGTAAGGAAATGTGCAAAGGTTTGTTCCAATATAGATTTCCAGATTGGATCATCAACTCTTTTTACTAATGGTTTTTTTTCGGGCATTCTATCTTAATTTTACTTAGAGGTTACATCGGTGCAAGGTGTTTTTCAAAGATATAAAATCTCCATAAAACTATTACATTTGGATTTGCCAAGACCTACTGGATATGCAAATAAGAAAAGTTAAAATTTTCAATTTTATAAATTTTCAAGAGGCTACCTTTTATCTCGATACTCATTTTAACGTTGTAATAGGAGAAAATCAAACTGGCAAATCAACTCTTTTACATGCCATGCAGGTTGCAACAGGGGCCTTCTTTCTTGGACTTCCTTATGTAAAACGTCGACATATCCAGGAAGATGAAATTAGGTTTGAAATAAATCAGGAGACGAAACAATCGCATTATTTTACACCAACAATTGTGGAGGCCGTCGGCTCGATAAATGGAAATGGAGAATTTACATGGAGAAGGGTTATAAGTGATTACGGGAAAAGTGCATCATTAAGAAACTCGGACATTGGTCAGATAAAGCAAATAGCCGAGAACTATTCAAAGTCATTGACCACGATCCGTAATAGACCGATGTTACCGGTTATAGTGTTTTTTGGTGTAAAACAGCTTGGTGGTAACGTTACACGTAAAAAGAGGATAAAGAAAAATAGGGTAATAATTAAGGATGGGTATTATAATGCTCTCGGTGCCCAGTCTGATGAGGCGACCTTTACTCAATGGTTCTACTATTACCAGGAAAACCTAAAGGATAATCTCGAGTTCAATGGAACATATGAAGCTGTAATAGAGGCGATAGAAACAGCGATTCCATATCTAAAAAATGTATCCTTTGATAATTTCAGGTTAGAGTTAGTGGCAGATTGCGAGATAGAGGGACAGCCCACTAAAAGGTTACCGCATTCATTAATGAGTGATGGGGTCAAAAGAATGCTCGGCATAGTGGCTGATATTGCTTACCGTTGTATCGTACTTAATGGATTTAGAGGATCAGAAGCCGTAAAAGAAACTAAAGGTGTGGTAATGATTGATGAACTCGATATGCACCTTCACCCGAATTGGCAACGTGTAGTTGTAGCTAATCTAAAAAAGGCGTTTCCACGTATCCAATTCGTCGTCACCACACATTCACCGTTTATCGTTCAGTCATTGGAAAGTGATGAACTGATAAACCTGGATTTCATCATGGACGTACCACCGAATGAAATGAAAATTGATGAAGTTGCTACTGATGTGATGGGTGTTGACAGTCCTTATGCCGTTCAAAATGATCAACGTTACGATAAAGCCAAGAAAATATTAAAACTCATCGAATCAGGTGAATCTACCTCTCTGATCCAAGATGAGATAGATGAAATACCTGACCCTGGTCTACGGGCATTTTTGGAATTAAATAAATTATCTAAAGGTAAATAAATGAGGCCAATAGATAAAGGGAGCCGCCCACAGCTAGCTGGTAAAAATCTTGAAGTAAAGAGCTACGCAGAATGGCGAAAGCATTTGATTGATAGAATCGGATACTATTGCTCCTATTGTAATATTCCGTTAAGCCATAGTTTGAATATTGAGCATGTTGTGCCAAAGGTCCCACGTGATGGAGAAAATGCAGGGGATTATCTTCAATGGGAAAACGTGTTACTTGCATGTGGTCCCTGCAACAATAAAAAGGGAAATAATCCAATAAAACCAGATCAACTATATTTACCGGAGAATAACAACACCTTTATCTCTTTTCAAACAGCACAACATCCTGATCAATAGATGCCGCTATTATTGAACCCGCGGAAAATTTAACTGATGATCAGACAGCTAGGGCCCGAAGGACCATTAACCTACTAGGTTTAGACGAAATTGACAACAGGTCAAATGTTGTTGATATTCGATGGAAGAAAAGAAAAAGAGCTATGATTGCCGCTGAAGTTGCTTTCAAAGCCTATCAAAATACAAAAGTTTCTTCGCCCGGTTATGTGGCTGAGGCTGCCAGAGCTGTTGCAATTTACGCTGTGGAGATCGGTTTTTTTGACATATGGTTTAAGGTTTTTAGGAACGAACCAGTGATTGTAAAAAGCCTGATTGAAGCTGATGAAATTCCGGGTACTGCCAAAAATTGTTTTGATCCCGATACGTTCGAGTTGAAGAACAGAAACCCTTCTTTTGAAGATCCTATCTGATTTGAGTTTTGGGGCTTGTATTAATTTATCTTTATCACCGCGATTACCAAACACGGGAGCCTGTAAAGATTAGGGTTTATCCAAATAGTATGGTCATTCTAAATTATGGCGGTCCTGATAGAAGCATCAAAACCAAGGCATTCGAGATTGGTCCAATATTGCCCAGACGTTATAGAAACAGGCGATTGGATGACTTTCTAAAGGAGTTGGACCTTACCGAGGGGAAAGCCACCGGTATTCCAATTATTAGAAAATCACTCA
Source organism: Pseudosphingobacterium sp. (assembly GCA_035565175.1). GTDB lineage: Bacteria > Bacteroidota > Bacteroidia > Sphingobacteriales > Sphingobacteriaceae > Olivibacter. Next base: position 7,997 of record DATMSZ010000036.1, on the reverse strand, counting down.
AAATCAATGGTTCACCTGATCCTGAATTCGACACCGATGAAGAAAGGAGCTACTTCCAGGTAACATTGCATATCCATCCAGATTTTTTTGCTGAAGTAGCGGAGGAAGAAGGAGTAAATGATCTTTTAACTTTAATTTCTGAGAATCCAGGCAACAGGGTCCCTTTTTTCGCGGATAAGATGAATGTTCCAACCCGATCCATCGAAAGATGGTTAAAAATGCTGAGGGAGGAAAATAGGATTGAATTCTGAGGTGCGCAGAAAACTGGTGGATATTGGAAAGTACAGGATTAACGATTCCGCTATGCTTTTAGCCACTTATGCTTAAATCGTTATATGGAACGAATAGTAATAGAATTGATGAATCAGAAAGTTTATCGTTTATTGAAAGAGCTTGAGAAGTTAAATTTGATAACGGTGATGAAAAATCCGATCAAGCTATCTTCCCTAAGAAAGAAAATCCAAACCCCAATGAATGAAGCGAAGATAGATGCACAATTGAAAAATTGCGTAACTTATAATGCGAGCTTAGTTGAAAGAAAGCTTAAAAAATGTATGGTATGTAATTCTGAATAAATGAAAATTTATGACATTCGAAGCAAGAAAACTGCATGTTATTGAAGAGATTTGAAAGTAAAAAGTGATGCTATACTAATAGAGATCGAGGCTGTGCTGAGAAAAGGGGCAAAATCTAATCAAGCAAAATTTTCTAAAAAATAATATTGGCAGGATTTTCCTGAAACGAATCTCAGACGAATGATCCAGTTTGCCACAGTATTTTCAGATGAGCAAATTGTCGTATTGGCGATACGACAATTAAGTTGGATACGCTTTATTGCTTTGATACCATTGAAAAGCAAGAAATAATTGATGCGATAAAGAAAGATCGCTAATTTACCAGGCTACGCTATATGCTCCTGATTATAAAATAGTTTTCTTATTTTTGTATAGCTGACTGAAGGTTACAAAGTTTTAAGGATTATTGAAACATCTTTCAAGATAACAATAATGTAAAAAGCATTAAAAAACAAAATAAGAGGAGGTAAATATGATATCAGAGGCGAGAAAATTACATCTGATTGAAGAGGTGTTAAAAATAAAAAGTGATAAATTACTTCAAGATATTGAGACACTTATCAATAAAACGAAATCGAAAGAAAAGAAGCAAAGCCGTACGTCGTCAGCATTTCAAGAGTTCTCTGGAATATGGACTGAAGATGAAGCAGACGAAATTGCAAGGGTTATAGAAGAATCTTGCGAAGCTATAAATCCCGATGACTGGAAATAATATTCTACTGGATACAAATATAGTTATTGAACTATTCAAGGGAGATTCCACCATTATCGCCAAATTAGGCAGTAGGCAAAAAGTTGATATTCCCCGTGTGGTTCTGGCCGAACTATTACTTGGAGCTTATCGATCATCAAATACTGAGAAGCATTTATCTCAAATTAAAAATTTCTTAAAGAGATGTAATGTTATACAAGGTGATGCAGATACCGCAGATGCCTATGCTGTTGTCAAAACGGAGTTGTAAAAAAGGAAACCAATTCCCGAAAACGATATATGGATAGCTGCTATTGCCAAGCAACATAACTTAACCTTAGTGACCAGAGACAAGCACTTTAAAGAAGTTCAAGAAATAAAAATTGAGAATTGGTAAGGGGTTATAACATATTATGAAGACAATCATGCTACCATCATAGTATATAAGGGATTGTGCCTCCAAAGATTCAAAAAATTTAGAAGAAGATACTCAAATCGATAGATAATATCGAGGCGCTCCGAACTTGAAGATTTCGCACCCTTGATCCTTCCCGAAATCTACATACAGGGGGGCAGTATTAAAGTGGGCTTGCATTTGATCGGAGACTATTATTTGTAAAAGAGTAATTTTAAAAGTCAAAAAAGGAGTTAACAAATGGGAATTTAATCCCTCTGTTATATCGATAATTTACCCTCTTTAACCATCTACAATATTCTTGTACTGGTTCGCAGTATTCAATTTCAGGTATACATCTATTTTAACAGCGTTGATCCTGCTACATCGCCCATATAAAATTCATCTACCGGGGAAAGTTCCATTCGCCTTTAAAGGGGGCTAGTGCTAATCAGAGGTACCATTATATTAATCGTGCACATCTTAGCTACTGTCTCACTCTACATCTCACTTCCATCCTATCTATGGTTTAGTCCGATAAGGGTCCGATAGGTATTGCTTAAAACTGCGTTTTAACGCCTTTTTTACGTACTATTATGGGATATTACCGGAATAAAGACTGTATGTAACACGGACAGGACACGGCTAAGGCATAAAGAATAGATAGATGAAAATTAAAATATCTCTAAACTTTAGCCCTTCTCTCCCACAATTGGGCAAATATGCCTATTATAGACATTTTAAGCACATAATTACCATCAAGAGATAAAAAAGGCCGTCTGAATTCCTGAACAGAGTTATACTTATTTTCACATTATCTTTTTGGTATTTAAGGAAATAATATAGAACTTACCTTTTTACTATCTCCATCGCCTACATTGGCAGCAGTTAAATTATTCCCATGACCAATATCTATCCAACTAAATTTAGCTCCTGAATTACCACCATTTGTTTGTAAGCCACATGCCAATACAGATGTTTCTATACAGATATTTGCATGGCCAGCCTCATTAATTCTTGTACCTATTAGAAAACCATTATTTATAGTACACCCTTTTAAATGAATATTGATTGTGCCAATTACGGGAATGAATGCTGCATAATTTCGAGTAGATATAGTTGTCATATTAATGGTGACATTTGTCATCTTGAGGTTCTGTATGCCTTTAGGTAAGCTCGTTAGTTCATTATTGAACACCCATGTTATTTGATATCCACCTCCGTTTAATTCAACGTTATCTAATCTTACGGTTTTGGTAATTGTTGTACTACCGTCCTCATAAAAATATTTCACATCTGTACCGTTCGTTGCAGCAGGATCAGTCTTATTTATTATATTTCGAAGATTAGAAACACATCTCTCAATAGCAGTCTGCAAAGTCCTTATTGGCTTGCTCGGATGATACCCATTATTAGTATCAACACCACTTTGAGCTATGTATATGCTTAATACTCCATTAATATCTAAATCTTTGTACTGAATGAGATTATAATGAGCCATATATAATATGGCTTTCTTACTGCCCCATATCTCTACAGGTTGTCCAAAAACAAATCCCCACCCTTTTATAGCGAAGGTGGATATATTACCAAAATCTATTTTGCATTTCTTGGTTCCTGTTGCATATATAAGCTCAGCGTTTGAACATGCTACAGTGGAGCCCAACTTAATATCTAGATCTCCTACCTGAGTACAATAAACATATTTTGTTATCTTCTCGGAGTAATTGGATTCAAGATAGTGACTAGCGGCAGCCAAATTCATAAAGCCAATTTCAGCGCCCTCCCATATATTTTTGTAATGGTTTACGATAGAACCGTAGCTGTAAACGCACGCTGTAGATCCTTCATTCATATTCCCATCGTAAGGTGGATAATCGAATTGTCCAGGTGTAGGTTTTGTGCCTAATATGCTAACATAATTATTGGTCTGGTTTTCTATTGTAACCCACGCTCTATTAGACACTCCTATAGCCTTCGCTACTATTTGATTGTCAACCATGCTGCCGCCCCATGTACAAGATGTTTGTATGCCTATATTTGCTCCGTTAAAAGAACATCTAACGACATGAGACTGCATCGCCATACACCTATTAAGACATCCTTTTATATTTCTGTTGCCAGGCACATATATTGTTAAGCCATCTAATATAAAACAGACAACGGGTACGAAAAGATTACCATCGAAATCAGTGCTCGAAGCTATCTTGTTTGGTGTTCTGATACCATTAGAATCAAAAGGTGCCGTATCCAAAATAAAGCTATCCCGAGCATCAAAGTCTGCTATTATCTGAAACCCGCCATTTTGATCGAAAAATCCGCCGGCTCTTTCTCCTCGTATAGTTAAGAAAGGATTTATATAAAGAGGGGCCGTTATTCTAAACTTACCTAATCCTGTCAAATAGCCTAATGTATAGCCTACCCCATACTTAGTATCATTTACATTACCTTTCCATATATAAGGGGCGACTGTATCAATAGCTCTTTGTAATGCTAGTGTATCATCTGCTAGCCCATTGCCTATAGCTCCAAACCATTTTACATTTACATATCCATCATATTGGCGAAGCCATCTACCGATCGTTACTCCTGTTACTTGAAAAATGATGCCATCATTTGCTGGCGAAGTAGAGCTGACATCCCAATAGAAATTCCCACCTCCGCCATCGCCGATAGTATTGTAACCTAATACCGTTGCAACTTTATCGGCAGAAGTGCCCGCTGTTGTTTTGAGATTTGCAATTGTGTTAAGGATCATAATTTAATATAGTGCCAACAAATTAGTAAAAGGATATCTATTGAAGTACCACAAGCTTTCAAAAGACTAAAAACTTTCAAAAAAGGACTGGAAAAGCAACAAGTTCTAAGTCTGTAACTGAAATATAGCTTCCAAAGTAAATATAAGTTTATTCGGTCAATTGTTGTCATATTTTTCATAAAAAGACCGAAGAGTCCATAAAAGAAGCAGGTATTAGATTTATTTCTATACTTCCTCACACAATTCATGGCACCTATCTTAAACCTTCTTAACGCTCACTTCGTCTATTTACTACCGAAAGCAAAGAAACTCTTCTCACTCCAAAGACAGCTGCTCGGTTTTCATTTACAATGCCATTCCTGTTCTTTAAGTAGAACAAATTATCTCTGATAACACAAAAAGGAACAAGTTTGATACATCATTTAAATTCTCTAATTTTGTGTTATTGAAGGTAATGACTATGGCAACTACACGAAGCCAACATACGGAACTCACCGATATTCAGATTACCTTGCTTAGGTTATTTAGTAGAGCTTAGGTTATTTAGTAGACCCATGTCCAAGAAAGAAACGGTAGAATTGAAAAAGTTGCTGGTAAACCACTATTCGCATCAACTTGATAAAGAGATTTCAAAGGTTGTTTCCGAAAAGGCGTATGACCAAAAGGATTTCGATGATATGCTTAATGGAGATAATTAATGCGAGCAGTTATTGACACTAATTGTCTTTTAGCATCCATTCCGTCTCAAAGTAGCCATTATTGGTTATATCTAGCTCCGGGAAGAGCGTTTTGAGTGGTTGATCAGCAATAAATGCTCTCGGAATACGAAGAGAAACTTGCAGAAATATATTCGGAAAACACGGCAAACATTGTGCTAAAGATTTTAAGTGTCGCTCCCAATGTTATTTTTACTGAACCTTACTTTAAGTGGAATCTGGTTGCAAAAGACCCAGATGATAATAAATTTGCTGATCTCGCCATCGCTGGAAATGTCGATTATCTGGTAACAAATGACAAGCATTTTAATGACCTTACAAAGCTAGAATTTCCTAAACTAAATATCGTAAGACTCGAAGAATTTAAGACCATTGTTTTGGGATAATAAGATAGCGTGTGTTTTGTATCTTAGATTAAAATATTGAAGGTTTTCTATCGAGCCATGAATAGGCATAAAGGCAGGCATATAAGTTTACCAAAGCATGCATAGGCCCGCGATGTCCTGAATGTTCAATTTCACATACTGTTTACCCTTCCGTTATTGCAGACCGCTAATTTTGCTGAATCTGCATAATAAATTCTACACAATGCCAAAAGGCAAAGGTTGAATAAAGTACCGGATATGTAATCCTATGGGGCACCTGTTTATCAATTGGAGGGAAGGTGTTTCCAACATACGTTCAGAAAGTTTTTTATCAAAAACAGTAACAAGGTCATCCCCTTCACAGAAAAGATTTATTACCTTTAATTAATCAATAATCATGGTATTGATTAGTTTGATTACTAAAACGTACCTATGCCATGGTTGTTTTTAAATCTTATTAGACACAAACATATTGATTATCAATTAATTAAACCAAAAATTCACGTTAATTAATTTTCACCGTTCTGGACACTTGTAAACCAACTTATATGTATTTAGTAAAAACGACTATTGATGAGCTCCGCTCAATTTCTTCGAGTGAACTCGATCAAATTAAAACTAATTATTATTGCGGTGTTTTGCTTACAGGCTATTACCCTGATTCGACATATGATATTCCAATAATCTATCAATGGGAATATAACGTTGACATCAAAGATAATGGAGGAAGTATAATCCAAACAAACCTCGATCTAACCGGTCGATTCGTTCATCCTTTTAATTCGGTGGTAAATGTTAAATATTTTGGCGCCAAAGGAAATGGCCTTAGTGATGATACAGACGCAATACAGACTGTTCTAGACCTCTATGATCATGTGTTTTTACCAAATTCAGGAAATGAATATAGAATATCTGCACATGATCCAGATAGAGATAACGAAACCAGTGGATACCTTATTGATGTAGGCGGTATTAGTTTAAAAAATGGGCAATTCCTGGAATTTGAAAAGGGAGCAAAACTAAAGGCAATAAATGCTAATAAAAATGCATATAATATTATTCGGTGTGTTAATATCGAAAATTTCAGAATCGATAACGCTCATCTAATTGGTACAAAAGATGAGAATCAAGCAACTTCAGGTGAGTGGGGATATGGCTTGGCTATTATGGGTTGCAAGAGCGGATTGATAAATAATATATATGCAGAAAAGTGCTGGGGCGACGGAATTAATCTCCAAGTGTTGGCAGCGGGGCACGCTGGGGTTCCCCAATTAACTAATAACCATTATATTATTTTTCAGAATGGTGTGAGCGACAATAACAGACGACAGGGAGCAAGCGTAGAAGGAGGAGTCGAAATATATTTCAATAATGTCGTTTTTTCCAATACCGTTGGTACAGCGCCCCAATATGGGGTTGATATAGAACCATGGGGTAATGACAACATCGTTGACGGCGTATATTTTAACAGCTGTATTTTTAAGGACAATAAAACCGGGGGATTATTAGTCTGGGGAAGTATGATATCTAATGTCTTTGTTAACAACTGTAGATTTGTTTCACCTGAGCATAAAACATACCATCATTTTTCTACCGGGAGAAATCCTAAAAACATCAAATTATCCAATTGCTATTTTGATTCAAATGTAAGAAATATGACGGTAAGGGGAGGAGAGATCGAGGTTTTTAATTGTGAATTAAACAATTTATGCGTTATCAATGAATCTTTAGATGATATTTTTCTGTTTGAAACCAAGAAAATGGTTTTTGAGGCATGTAATTTTAAAGGGGGACTATCTACTACAGTGAAGAATAAAGAGTTGATCGTAAAAGAATGTATCTTCGACAGCATTCCAGCATACAGCATTTATTCTGAATCTCAAAAAACAGTTATACAGAACAGTCACTTTTTAAATGGAAAAATTGGCTGTTGGGGAATGAATAACATCGATATAATTGGAAATATTTTCGATAATATGGACGGACGCGTTGTCGGTATTAACAAAAAAGCAAACTTGATCGAAAATGTTTTTAATAACTGTACAGATTCAGTATATGTAGGATTAAATAGTGAATTTATACATGTTGGGGAAAACAAATTTTTAAATTGCCGGTTAAATATCAATTCGAAGCACATTCATATACATGATCCATATGCAGACAATGCAAACTGCAAATTATTTGATAATTATTCGTCAACTGGATTTTTGGTCGACCTACAATACTTTGGGGGAATCTATGGCTTCCTATCATCAAAGAGAGAAGGTAATGTGTTTAAAACAGGGAGTACTTTTTACGTCGCAGACCTGGACAAAGCCCCGGAAAGCGCGAGTATCGGAAATTTTATTTATAATGTTACAGACAGCCATCTTTATATAATACTTGATATAGATTTATACAGGTTGGCTAAAATAGACGTTTCACCTATTTAAAATGTAAATTTATATGAGGTTTAAGCTATCGCTCTAGTTAAGAGATGGCTTCATGTGTAGTGCAAG
>DATMSZ010000035.1:0-17908 GCA_035565175.1 Pseudosphingobacterium sp. | reverse complement strand
ATTTAACAAAAGGTGCTTATAATACCTATGATGCTGAACAACTACAATTCTCTTAGTGTCTACATCCAATTCAATCCTTTTAAAGGCTTGGTGCTTGTCTACTAAAAGATCGGCTTTTAATCGTGCTATATTGTGCTGTGTCACGTTAAGCAGGTTAGGCAATTTCGGAGTGATAGTAAGTTTTTCATTATGGTATACTAAATTGAAAAACCCCACTGTATCTTGTTCATGCTCTATCCCATAATCTTTAGCAATTCTCTTCAGTTTCTCTTTACGCAAAAAATCGTCATAAAAGATCCTGATTTCTTCATCCTTTATTATTCTATGCAAGGCGTGCGCCTGATGATTACACAGTCTTGATTTACTTTCATTGCAATCGCAATGAAACATTAATTTATTTTCCAGAAACCATATCTTAACGATAACTGGTACCATATTAGGGTTCAATAAGGTAAAGGCCCCCTTCGCTATTTCAAGTAAAAATGGCTTTATCTGTATATCTTCATCAAAACGCAGCTGTGTTCCCACATGTTTCCATAGAAGTAAGTCTGAGAGTTGTAAAGGTGAAAAATCTTCGATAATGTAAGTGGGACTATTAAAATCAACCTCATTTTCTGCACGTTCCATTTTATAACATTAATATGTCTATTTAATGAAAAAATATTTACTATTTTCAGCAAAGCTATCATTAGGCAATTATTTTTCAATTTTTTTTATTAAACGTATGAAGATAGTTATTATTGGCGCCACCGGCACTATAGGTAAGCATATAACAACCTTATTGGAAAAAAAACACGAAGTGATAAGAGTTGGCTCCACAAGAGGGGATTACCAGGTGGATATTACCTCTGAAGAATCTGTAGAAGCACTTTTTAAAACGCTAGGACCTTTTGATGCTTTAGTAAGTACTACTGGCAAGGCCGCTTTTAAACCATTAAAGGAAATGAGCGGAACAGATTTTCAGATGGGACTACTCAACAAATTAATGGGACAAGTTAACTTGGTATTAATTGGTCAACACTACATTAATCCGTCAGGATCTTTTACGCTAACCTCTGGTATCCTTTCAGAAGATCCTATACTTGCTGGTACTGCACTCAGTACCGTGAATGGCGCCATAAACTCGTTTGTGAAATCTGCGTCAATAGAATTAAAAAATGATGTTCGCATCAATGCTGTAAGTCCGGGTGTTGTGGAAGACTCGCCAGAATTTTTTGATGCCTTCCCAGGTCATATACCTGTAAAAATGGAGGTGGTTGCCGCGGCTTACTATAAGAGTGTGATGGGCGCTCTCAGCGGTCAAATCATAACAGCTTATTAATTTTATTGAAAACACATGACCAAAGCGTGTATTCTTTGGGAAAACCACTCTTATAATTTTTAAATAAAATAGTCAAAAAATATGGTTAATTGGAGAATTGACACGAAACACTCCGAAATTCATTTCAAGGTAAAGCACATGCTTATATCAACGGTTACTGGCCTATTCACAAAATTTAATGGAACGGCGTCTACAGAGAGTTTGAATGAATTTGAAAAGGGTAAGGTTTTTATAAAGATCGAAACAACTAGTGTTTACACCAATGAAGAATACCGTGATAACCATCTAAAATCGGACATTTTTTTTGATGTAGATAGATTTCCGTTCATTACATTTGAATCTACTTCTTTGATGCATCAAGAAAAAAATGAGTTTTTATTAAAAGGCGTCCTAACCATTAAACAGATAACCCGAGAAATAGAGCTTAACGCGATTTTTGGAGGTGCTATTGAAACAGAAGGACAATATAAAGCGGGCTTCCAGGTGGCGGGAAAGATAAATCGGAAGGATTTCGGGCTGATTTATAACCCTTTAATGGAAGCCGGGGGACTTGTTGTTTCGGAAGAAGTGGAAATTATAGGCAATGTACAACTTATTAAGATATAACAATATTATATGGAGAATTATAAAACTGTTGCCGAATCTCAGACCATTATGACTGAATTAATGATTCCTTCTTATTCTAACTTTGGCGGAAAAATACATGGGGGCGTCATTCTTTCTTTAATGGATAAAGTAGCCTATGTATGTGCGGCGAAGCATGCAGAAACCTATTGTGTTACGGCCTCTATCGATACCGTTGACTTCAGAGCTTCAGTTGAGGTAGGCGAAATCATCTCCTTATTGGCGTCCGTAAATTATGTAGGGAATTCATCATTGGTAGTAGGCATAAAAGTACTTGCAGAAAACGTAAAAACACGCGCGGTTAAGCATACAAATTCAAGTTACTTCTCTATGGTAGCATTGGATGAAAACAGTCATAAACCCGTTCAGGTACCAGGCCTTATCCTCGAAAATGAAACAGAAATACAACGTTTCATTACTGCCATGCATAGAAAAGAATTAAATCGTTACTATAAGCAGGAAGGCGAAAGAATTAAGTCGTCCTTCAAAAACGAAGATTTCCTGGAAGTACTAAAAAAGGAAAAATGTATTCTAAAGCAGCCTTAGTGCTGTATATAACCCCGAGACATCAATCCTTATAAATTTCAACCTCTATCTGCCCGTCTTCAGTAATAGCTCCTCTATACATCCCTGATGTATTAAAGGGCATTGCAATATTGCCTTCTTTATCTAGGGCAATTAAGCCCCCACTTCCGCCGCTTTCAGCTACTTTTGCAAGGGCTGTTTTTGCGGCATCACTCACTGAAAGATTTTTATAAGCCATTAATGCCGCTATATCATAAGCCACTACATTTTTGATATAAAACTCTCCCCAGCCCGTGCACGACACAGCAACTGTTTCGTTGTTTGCATAAGTGCCCGCCCCAATGATGGGTGAATCACCAATTCTTCCATATTTTTTATTGGTCATCCCTCCCGTAGACGTTCCGGCCGCAAGGTTATTATCTTTATCTAAGGCAACACATCCAACCGTTCCAAATTTAGTATCTTTGTTTCCGCCGCCTAATGTTAAAGTGTTTTTGTTTAAAGATGCTAATGAGTCTTCTTTAATTGCCTTCTGTAGCGCATCCCACCTGTCTTTCGTATAAAAATAACTAACATCAACCATTGGTAATCCTACCTCGCTGGCAAACTCTTCCGCTCCGTCTCCCGCAAGCAACACATGTGCTGACTTTTCCATAACTGCCCGAGCGGCACTTATAGGATTACGTATGGTGGTAACACCAGCCACCGCTCCCGCTTGTAGATTTTTGCCATCCATGATGGCCGCATCTAATTCGTTTTTACCCTTATGCGTAAATACAGCTCCTTTACCAGCATTAAAAAGAGGAGAATCTTCCAAGACCTTGATAGTTTTCTCTACAGCGCTCAGCGCATCGCTTCCTTGTTGCAGCATTGAATACCCTGTCTTTAGCGCTGTCGTTAATGCCGCTATATATTCTTTTTCCTTATCAGGACGCATACTAGTTCTTTCGATAGTGCCCGCTCCTCCATGAATCACCATGACATATTTTTTCTTTGTAAGAGTTTGCCCGTAACACAGATTCATTAAGCAGAAAAACAAGAAACAGCTATTGAAAACAAATTTGGATCGCATCGCTAAAAGTATTTTAAGTAAATATAATATTAATTTATAAAATGAATACGAAGAATATAACCGCTAACTCCTATTGAAACCTCCAGTCGGTTTTCTGTTCCACTTTACTTAATTTTTGGCGCCACACACAAGTAGCTACGCTAGCTGCTGCATATATAATAAAGTGCATTGAATATTATTCAAAAATGACAATGTTGCACCGAACATTATCCTACACAAGCAAAGCGTTTTCGTATCTTTGCACATTACAAAGCAAAAGACACTGAGCATGGGGTTCTATCATATTTGACTGCGTAGATTGAGCGATTCTAGACCATTCACAAACAAATTCAGCATAAAAATGCCGATTTATCCAAAAAATCAGGAATGGGCTTTCATCTGTAGATAACATCTACCCGAGCAACAATTGCATCGGAAACTGTTAAGGGAAACCAGCATAAGTCGTACAAAGAGACGCACAAAATGACTAATAATAAAAATACTTCGACGCTTGCTATTATCATAGCTTACTTATTGATCTACATTGTTTGGGGTTCTACTTATTTTTTTATCCACATAGCTTTACAAGGTTTTAATCCATTTTTATTAGGAGCCATTCGGTTTACCATAGCAGGGACATTACTCTTGATTTGGTGTCATAGAATGAAGGAGCCTATATGGAATAAGCAGCTAATCAAAACTTCTGCCATAACGGGTATTTTACTACTTTTTATAGATATGGGTTTAGTAATGAAAGCACAGCAGTATCTCCCGAGCAGTCTGATCGCTATTGTAGCTGCTTCTACAGCAATATGGATATTATTATTAGACAAAAAGATGTGGAAGATTAATTTTAAAAACTGGAACACAATTCTAGGCGTCCTAATTGGTTTTATCGGAGTGATTATGCTCTTTAGCGAACAACTTGTTCTATCTTTTCAAGAAACAGGAAGCTCTAATAGAGCAATTGGTATGTGTTTATTGATATTAGGCACTCTTTCTTGGGCCTTGGGTTCTGTCTACTCAAAATATAGCGACTCACCCAAAGGTGTTACATTTGCTAGTGCTGCATGGCAAATGCTTATCGCGGGATTTCTATTTTGGATAGCGGCATTTAGCAATGGGGACGTTCAGCGATTCAATCTGCAAGCAAGCCCCAACTCTTCATGGATTGCTATCACTTACCTAATAGTTTTTGGCTCTATCTTAGCTTTTACCAGTTACATTTGGTTATTAAAAGTACGACCGGCGACGGAGGTGAGCACCCATGCGTACGTAAACCCCTTAGTTGCCGTTTTTCTAGGCAGTACTTTTGCTAAGGAATCTATCACAATCATCCAAATAGTCGGTTTAACTGTTATTCTATGTGGTGTGGCTCTGATCAATTTATTAAAAAACAGAAAAAGTAAACAGGTCGAGCCACTGTGCCCAGAATAATAAGCGCCAAAAATAGCATTTCGACTTAAGCGTAGTTATCCTACCGCGCTTAAGTCGAATTAACCTACAAAAAGACTTTTCACCTATCTTATCCTATTTTCCCATTATATTATAAAAATTATAATCCGTCATAGGCGCATCAACAAAACCTAATTGACGTCCAATTGTTACAATTTGGCCTCTGTGATAGGTGTTATGGTTTACAAATTGCATAATATATTCAAAAGCGGAAAGTTCACAGGTAAACCAAGGACTTTCGACAGGTATCTGCTCTACCAGGTCGGTTACCGTCATAGCAGTTACGAAATCAGCAATTTGAGCAGATTGCTCCATTATTCCAGCTAACACTCCTTGTAAATCTGTTGGATATTCGGTTTCATCAAAATCATTTCTTTTATTTACAATTGAAAACCAATATCCTTGTGTTTTATGCATATGGTGTAATGTAGAGAGGATACTGGAAAAACTAGAGAGAACTTCTTTCTCCAAAAGTTGAGTTGGTTTGGATTTTAACCAATTAATCAGTGTAAGGTTTGTCCACAAATTATAATCAGCATAATTTTTCACCAAACTATTAAGCCCTACTGCTTCCATTTCAAAAATTGTTTTTTCTTGTACCATGATCATAGCGTTTTATAATACAAAGGAACATACTCGCAATGACAACAGTATGTCAGCACATCTTTTCCCTACCCATAAAAAGTATTTTAATCGATAACTTAGCCGTCGACTGATGATCAATAATCTAAACTAGATATGCTTAAAGAAGAATTTTTCAATGTTTGCAAACACTATACAAACAAGAAATCGGTCATCCAGAATCTATGGATTGAAATAAAAAGATGCTATTCGTCAAGTGATAGATATTATCATAACCATATGCATCTTCAGCATTTATTCCGAGATTTATTAGCCGTTAAACAACATATTAACGACTGGGACTCTCTTTTGTTAGCCCTGCTTTATCATGATATCATATACGATCCAACCAGTAAAACCAATGAAGAAGAGAGTGCGCAACTGATGGTAATAAGATTATCCAGCATTCATATCCCCTCAGAAAAAATAAAGACTTGCGAAATGCATGTTTTAGCTACGAATAACCATATAACCACCACACAACCTGACACCTCCTTTTTACTTGATGCCGATTTAGCTATACTTGGCGCACCGTGGCCCGCTTATGATGCGTATAGCAAGCAAATACGTCAAGAATACATCATGTACGCCGATACTAGTTATTGGGAAGGAAGAAGGGCTGTTCTAAGGAAGTTTTTATCACAAGATCGTATCTATAAAACGGATCACTTTTTTTTGTTCTACGAGCGGCAGGCTAAAAAAAATATAAAAAAAGAACTAGCAGCCATAAGTTAAATATACCACAGTCCAAATTCAATCCCTTTAATATACACTTTATGGGTGATATAACCATCAAAATGCGTTTTATATGCATTGCATTATAACAGCAATTTAATTAAGTTTGTTTATAAATGTCAAACAAGACGAAATGGATTATCAGACTATCATTCAAGACGCTTCAACCTGGGTAAACAACTATATTAACGAGCATAAAAGCTCATCTTTGTGTTTCCATAATATGGAGCACATCCTTCAAGTAGTAGATGCAACCAAAAAGATGAGCAACTATTATCAACTTGCAGAAAAAGATAACTTCATTGTTTTAATAGCCGCTTATTTTCATGATGTAGGTTATTACACCGGCCCAAAAGATGGACACGAGCTACGAAGCGCTGAAATAGCTGAAAGCTTCTTACAAGAGAAAAATACAGATGTCGAGCTTATTCAAGCCATTAAAAACTGCATCTTCGCTACCCATATGCCTCAACAACCTAAAAACTTGTTAGAAGAGATCGTGTGCGATGCAGATTTATTTCATTTTGGCAGCGATGGTTTTTCTGAAAGGAATAAACTTATGCGGAAGGAAGCAGGAATGTGTATGGGAAAAACGATCGAAAAAAGTGATTGGCGAAAAGGGACGATCGACCTTATGGAAAGACATCATTACCATACAAGCTATGCCAAGCTTTTCTTAGCTGATAAGAAGGCCGAAAATCTCAACACCTTAAAAAAGAAAA
Source organism: Pseudosphingobacterium sp. (assembly GCA_035565175.1). GTDB lineage: Bacteria > Bacteroidota > Bacteroidia > Sphingobacteriales > Sphingobacteriaceae > Olivibacter. The sequence continues at coordinate 10,854 of DATMSZ010000035.1, read as the reverse complement.
AAAACAACGATGAGCATGAAATAATGAGCATGGAAACCTCGGTTAAAAAAGAGGACCAGGCTTCAAAAAAAGACAAGGACAAAGACAAACGGCCCGAACGCGGAATAGAAACCATGTTCAGAGTTACTTCTACCAACAATCAGCGACTAAGTGATATGGCAGATAATAAATCGAACATCTTAATAACCGTTAACTCTATTATTCTTTCGGTTATTATTGCATTGCTACTACGAAAATTAGATAGCAATGAACACCTGGTTATACCTACTTTTGTGCTGTTGACGGTGAGCTTATCCACCATGATTGTCGCTATCCTAGCCACGAGGCCGAATATTCCTAATGGTACTTACTCAAATGATGACTTAAAAGAGAAAAAAGTAAATCTTTTATTCTTTGGCAATTTTTACAGAATGAACCTAAAAGAATACAATGATGGGATGCAGGCCGTAATGGAAGATCGCGATTATCTTTATGGAACTCTAATAAAAGATGTATACTCACAAGGAGTCGTATTAGGCAGAAAATATAGGCTACTGCGGATAGCTTATAATATATTTATGTTTGGATTGATAATTTCAGTACTAACTTTCACCGCAGTTATTCTTGGGTTTAGCTAAAAACAACATGACAATTAAAGAAAAAAAGCGTTTTTTTAGTAGAGATCTCAGCTGGTTGTCTTTCAACGCGAGAGTACTTGAAGAAGCCGCAAACGACGAGATACCTTTGCTTGAAAGGATAAAATTTTTAGCTATATATTCATCCAATCTTGATGAATTCTATAGGGTTCGGATTCCGGTATTGATGGCGCTCAAGGAAATCAAGAAAAAGAGCACTTTAAATAACCTTCCCATAAAGAAGGGGATATTAAAAAAAGCAAAGAAAATTATTGAGCAACAACTAAGTCAGTTCGGGGCCGTTATCCAGCAACATATTGTGCCGACACTTCGAGAAAACAACATCCATTTAATCTATAATGAGGGTATTCCACTTACGATTCTGCAACAAACAAAGGAGTTCTTCTTTAACGTGCTAGCATCCTATTTAGAAATTGTATTTCCCAATGAAGCATCCTTTTTTCCAAAAAACAACCAACTTTATTTGGCTGTGAGATTTCAAGACACAGCTAATTCACCATTGGCTATCATTAATATCCCTTCTGATGTAATTTCGAGGTTTTTTACTATTTTACAACACGACACTCAGTACATAGTATTTTTAGAAGACATTCTTAAGGAAAACCTTTCTCATATTTTTGCCGATGAACCTGTTGGATCTTATACATTTAAAGTAACAAGAGATGCTGAACTTGACTTGCAAGACGAATACACAGGAGATATTGCCGAAGAAATTGAAAAACTAATAAGCCTTCGGGATTATGGGATGGCTACACGTTTCCTATACCAGCCGGATATTCCTGAAGACACCCTTAATATGCTTATTAAGACGTTGCAAATAGAACATTCAAGCCATATGGCTGGCGGTTTTTACCATAATTTGAGTGACTTCTTTAAATTACCTATTGATCGCGACGTATGGAAATATCCTTCATTTACACCAAACCAGTTTGTTCCAAAGGGTAATACATTATTTGAAGAGGTGCATAATAGTGATGTATTATTGCATACGCCCTACGATTCTTATAATACCGTTTTAAGGTTTTTTAATGAAGCCGTGATTAATCCCTATGTATCAGAAATTTATACCACGATGTATCGGGTTGCGGCCGACTCGCGTATTATGCATGCGCTGATAAATGCTGCAAAAAATGGAAAAAAAGTGGCAGTACTCGTTGAGTTAAAGGCCCGTTTTGACGAAGCCAATAATATTAAATGGGCAAAAAGAATGAAAGATGCCGGAATACAGATTATTTATAGTCTACCGACATTAAAGGTACATGCCAAAATAGCTTTAATAAAATTTAAACAGGAACAGGCCAAACATGTTGCTTTACTTTCTACGGGAAACTTAAATGAGCATACAGCCAAGACGTATACAGACCACACATTGTTAACTTCTCACATGGGTATAACAAAGGAGTTGGACACTTTATTCTCCTATCTCCAGAACAAGGTACCCTTATTGAAGCGCCCAGCGTTAACTTTTGATCACCTGCTGGTTGCTCAGTTTAACTTATTGCCTTCTTTTGTTGATCTGATTGATAATGAAATTAGATCGGCACAAGAGGGTAGCGCTGCGGAAATAATATTGAAATTGAATAATCTAGAGGAAGAAGTCTTAATCCAAAAGTTATACGACGCAAGTGAGTTAGGCGTAAAAATTAAGATAATTGTCAGAAGCATCTGCAGACTTAAGCCTGGTGTGCCAGGCCTCAGCACTAATATCCAAGTTATCCGCATTGTTGATCGCTTTTTAGAGCATGGTCGCGTCTTTATCTTTCACAATCGTGGTGATGAGCGTGTATTTTTAGGCTCGTCTGACTGGATGAACAGAAATATTTATCGGCGGATTGAAGTATGTTTTCCCATCTATAATACGGCATTAAAAGAAGAAATAAAACAGATCGTCCAACTTCAACTCATGGATGATTTAGCAGCAGTACACTTGGATGAAAATATGAGCAATATTCATGTTCAGCCAACCAATTATATAAGATCGCAATTGGCGATCCATCAACTTGTTCAGAATAAACATAGTATATCACCAAATATTATATAGCATAACATGAAATCTTTATTCACCTTATACATAGCTTTATTTGCCTGCCTTGCTTGCGCCCAAAAAAAGGAAAAGTCATATGACGCACCGAATGGTTACGATTTCAGCACCCCCGAAAAATTTAAGCTGTCAGAAGATTTGCAGGAAATTTCAGGCATCACTTTCGAAAAAGGAAATCCCGACCTACTATTCGCCCAGCAAGATGAGGACGGTAAATTGTTCTACTTTAAGCCAGGTGATAACGCTACGCAATCCGTAACTTTTGGTAAAAAGGGAGATTACGAGGATCTCGCCGTGACCAACAACTCCGTAGTTATGCTAAGAAGTGAAGGATCCTTGTTTACCTTTCCCCTATCGAGCATAAAACAAGAGACCGTTGAAGCGCAGCACTGGAAAGATTTATTACCTAAAGGTGAATACGAAGGGCTTGCCGCAACAGATGAGGACAGCCTATTATATGTACTATGTAAGCAATGTAGTATTGATAAAAAAACATCCAAAACCACTGGATATATCCTTAAAGCTGTAGAAGGAAACGTCAGCAATAATGGCACCTTCCATATTGATAATGAAGCCATCAGTAAAATACACGACCTTAAAGGGAAATCTTTCAGACCTTCCGCTTTAGCCAAAAATTTAAAAACAAATGAATGGTTTATTCTTTCTTCCGTTAACAGTTTGCTGGTTGTAACAGATAATCAGTGGCAGGTGAAAGCGGCTTATCCTTTAGATCCCAAATTATTTAACCAACCAGAGGGAATTGCTTTTGATAAAAACAATAGTCTTTATATCAGTAACGAAGCAGGAGATCCATCGGGTACTGCTACTCTTTTAAAATTTAGTTTTAATGAAAACAACAGCAACAAGAAGTAGGTAATTTTAATTTATAAATATGAAACCGAACCTCGCTCATTTTGCTCTGCTCTTTTCTCTGTGTTGGGGCATCGCTAATTTAAGAGCGCAAAACACTGATTCTATTAAAAGTCGCACTATCTTTATAGGAGATGCCGGCGAGATTAATAGTCGACAAGAAAAAGTACTTTCAGGTGCTGCAAACCAGATTATTCCTGGTAAGACGAATGTTGTTTTCTTAGGCGACAATATTTATCCCGACGGTATGGCTTTAACGGGTGACGTAGCAATAAAGCGCGATCAGGATATCTTACGTACCCAGTTTGAACCGATGCGAGCAAAAGGTGCTCCTGTTTATTTCATTCCCGGAAATCACGATTGGGATCATACCGGCAAAAAGGGCTTAGAAAAAATAAGAGCTCAATCGGCTTTTTTAAAAACTTTTCAAGACTCTTTATTAAAGATGATACCAGACAATGGTTGCCCCGATCCTATTGAGATAGAGATTTCTGAAAACGTTGTGATGATCGCTTATGATAGCGAGTGGTGGCTCTTCCCGTATAAAAAGTTAAGCACGGGTATTACCTGTGATTGTGAATCAACCCAAGAAGTACAGGAACGGATGGAAGAGCTCTTATACAAAAACAGGAATAAATTGATTTTATTAGCCGCCCATCATCCGCTTCGCTCTTATGGAGTTCACGGAGGTTATTACTCTTGGAAAGACCATGTTTTTCCATTAACCAATCTTAATAAAAATCTTTTCATACCACTGCCCTTAGTGGGATCGCTATATCCCGTGCTACGGTCGACCGTATTCTTAACCGCTGAGGATTTACATCATCCTGCATACCAACAGATGACTGATAAAATAAGTCAGGTATTTGAAGAGTTCCCAAATATACTATTTATTGGAGGCCATGAGCATGGGCTTCAACTTATTAACTATCAAAACGCCCTGCAAATAGTAAGTGGCGCGGGCGCAAAAGCAACGCCCATTAAAAAAAGCAAAAATTCATTATTCAAGGCGGGGAAGCTTGGTTTCGCGACAATAGACGAATTGCTAAATAAAAACACGCGCATAACTTTTTACACCTATGAGAACAAACTTTTACAAAAAACATTTTCGTACATTAAACCCTATAATTCTTCAGTAAAACTGATTGACTCGCTTCCAGCAGCTCTCTCACAAGAAGATAGCATTTATACGCAGGCAAATCCAGTTTATGATAAAGTTGGAAAGTTCCACCGAAAACTCTTCGGAGAGAATTATAGAAAGGAATGGGCCGCTACAACAGAAGTGCCTATTATTCGAATTTCATCTTTTAAAGGAGGACTGACACCTTTAAAACGTGGTGGAGGTATGCAAACCGTTTCACTTCGACTGGAGGATAAGACGGGAAAGCAGTGGGTTATTCGAAGCGTTAATAAAAATACAGACGCATTGTTGCCGGAAGAACTACAGCAGACCTTTGCGCGAGACTTTCTTGATGATGCGAATAGTGCACAACACCCTTATAGTGCACTCATGGTTCCCCCACTCGCAGACGCAGTAGGCATACCGCATACGAACCCGATAATAGGCATTATCGCTCCTGATACAGCTCTGGGAGTATTTAACAAAATCTTCGCGAACACGTTATGCCTACTTGAAGAACGGGAACCTCTTGGTGATTCAGATAATACGCCCAAGATGCTCAGCAAACTGAATAACGACAACGATGATACCTATAAAGCTAAGACCTTCTTACGGGCAAGAATGTTAGATCTATTGATTGGAGACTGGGATCGACATGAAGATCAATGGCGATGGAAAGATGAAGGCAAAGAAGGAGATAAAGATTATTTGCCCATACCGCGCGACCGTGATCAGGCTTATCGCTTAACAGATGGCTTCTTTCCGAGCATTGCTTCAAAAAGCTGGGTACTTCCCACTTTACAGGGCTTCTCTTCCACTATTAAACATGTCGATTATTCACTTTTTAAATCGGACTTTTTAAAGGCCCACCCTAAAGATCAATTTAGCCATAAGGAATGGATGGAGATAACCGACGAGTTTGTTAAAGACATGACAGATAGTGTTTTAGAAGAAAGCCTAAAGCGACTCCCGCCTTCCTCTTATAAAATAAGACATGATGCCTTGTTGGACAAACTAAAACAACGAAGAGCGGCCATTCCTGAAGCAATGAATACCTACTATCGTTTTATAAACAATATTGTAGACATTAAGTTAAGCGACAAAAACGAATGGGTAGAAATAACGGATAAATCGCCCAATGCTTTAAAAGTAAGCGTGCGTAAAATCAATAAAGAAGGGGAGGTAACGAAGAAATTGATGGAGAAGGTTTATGTTCCTGACTTAACCGAAGAAATACGCATTTATTTGGGTGGAGGGGACGACAGCCTACGTATAAGCAACAGCCAATCCAAAATTAAACTTCGTATTGTAGGAGGCCAGGGATCAAAAGATTATCATATTGATACGACAATAAACAATATTAAGCTATATGATATCGCGAATAGGGCTTCCTTTTCCGGACAAAAGGAAAAATTACGCACACACCTTTCTAATGACAGTGCCAACACCGCTTTTGTACCTGTAAATTTATACAATGTTTGGATGCCTTTGGTTACCCTTGGTTATAATGCAGATGACGGTCTAATGCTTGGCGGGGGTTTTAGATATACACATCAACGAGGCTTCCGAAAAACACCCTTTGCCAACAGGCAACAGCTACTCGTTTCCGGCGCTTTTGCCACCGGTGCAGTAAAAGTGAGGTATCACGGCCTCTGGAAAGAATTAATAGGCAAAGCCGACCTACGCTTAGATGTAAGCATAAATGCACCCAATAACACGCAGAATTTCTTCGGTCTAGGTAATACTTCTGTATATGATAAAGATCAACACAATGTACGATATTACAGAACTCGATTCAACCTTTATGAAGTGCAAAGTGCCTTACAGTGGGCTGCCTCTGAGAATACAACCTTCAGTATCGGCCCCGCCTTTCAGCTGTATTATTATGATTCAGATGATAATGAAGGACGTTTCATCAATAACACAAATCAACTTCATACATATGACAGCGTAACAATCGCCAAGGATAAAATCTTTGCTGGTATTTACGCCCGATTTATAAAAGATAGTCGTAATAATAAGTTGTTGACGACCGACGGAGGATATTTCCGATTCGATGTTAACGGCTATAAAGGCTTAAACAATTTTTCAAAGTCCTTTTTACAGGCAAAAGTTGAGATGGCAGTTTATAAAAGTCTTTTTCAAAAGGCAATTGTCATTGCTAATCGAATAGGTGGAGGAGCAACCTTTGGAAAAACCACCTTTTATCAGGCATTATTTCTAGGCGGTCAAGAAAATTTATGGGGTTACCGACAATACCGATTTGCTGGCGAACAATTATTTTTTAATAATTTTGAAGCTAGAATTAAGCTAGCTCAAATAGGTAGCTATATTGTGCCCGGTCAATTAGGTATTATTGGTTTTTACGACATTGGCAAGGTATGGGCCGAGGGACTTAACAGTGACCGTATACATCAAGGAACTGGAGGAGGCTTTTATTATGCTCCTGCCAGAATTGCATTACTACAGTTTGTATTAGGTCACTCAAGAGAAGGGTGGTATCCATACTTTACTATGGGATTTCGTTTTTAATTGCGTTACAATCGCCATGCTTACACAAGTAATTAACATATCAGAAATTAAAAACTCTGTATTCGATGATTTAGATATTGAACTATCCTTAGATCGTTTTATCGCTCATTTGGAGCAGATGACCATGGAAGTAGAGGATGCAAAGCGTGAAATGTTTACATTTATATTGGAAAAATTTTTAACAGCGAAGGATACCTATGGATCACTGTCTGATGACAATTTAAGCCAGTACTCAAATGTCCTTTTTTATACGTACAACTTATTGGTACCACCACTGATTGATGAAAAAGAAAGTTTATGGGCATTAGCTGCGCCTTTAGGAGGAAAAATATATTATGGAACAAACAGCTTCTATCAACTACTTAATCAGGCATTTTGTAAAGATAGTTTTCACAAAGATCAGGAGAAAAATAATCATGAAAATATAGAAGAACAAACCATTTATGCGCTAATACTAGAAAGATTCTATGACTACCCACCATTCGATGAGGAAGGCTTGATCTATTCCGGACAAGATCTTGAAACAGGACTACCAAAGTATTACGCAATAGAAATAAACAATGATTTCGTTGAAATTATTCCAAAAGGTGAATTGCCGCCAATGGATTATAAGAAATTAAAACAGCAAAAAGTCCAATCCTTCGACTGGAAAATTCTTCGAGAATTTCTCCCCCTTAAAGAATTTAAGTTTAAAGGTTTTTCAATTATTTCGGTAAAGGAAATTACCACTGACCGCGTCATTCAAAATATACGTAATATTGTCAGTAAAAATTCTGATGATGATATCCAAAATCACTATGCTATTCTAGAAGAATCTTTACAAATTCTAACAGGAAATCATCATATTAAATTTGGACTCTCTCCTATTTTAAGTCTCAATGAAAAACCAATTTTAGATCAGGTATACATTCATGGCAGTATTTTACCCAATCTCTTAAAAAAGAAGACCAAAAACTGTGAGCAGGCAAATATCACAGAGTCTTATCTATCAAATCCACAAATTATTGTTTATAATATTGGGATAGAAGTTGGAGACAGTAATTATAAATTTCTCAACGACTTATCTGATTTGGGTGTTACTTCTTACGTATGTATTCCTCTTTATTACAATAGTGATGTTACAGGGCTTCTGGAGGTTTATACCGAAAATGGTCATACATTTGACAAAGTTGCTTTAGCCAAACTTCGAAAAGTTTCCCCCCTACTTGCACAATTGTTATATGATCAGGCCAATAGGTTTAATACGCAAATAGAAGATGTTATCAAGGAAAAATTTACTTCGCTGCAACCTGCAGTGCAATGGAAATTTAATGAAGCAGCCTATGAATATTTAAAAAATATAGTGCCCGACAAGCCTAAACCCGCTATAGAAAATATACAGTTTAAAAATGTATTTCCGCTCTATGGCGCGATTGACATACGCAATTCGACGATTGAACGTAACACAGCACTCATCGCTGATTATAAAACGCAGCTAAATTTACTTCAAAATGTACTGCATGAGATAAAGAGTTCCTACAATATAGCCTTGTTAGATGAGATGATTTTTAACTGCAATAAGTGGATCGAAAAATTAGATATGGAGCCCATTGACAGCGTACAGATGAAAGTAAGGGATTTCATGGAAAAAGAGGCCTACATGTTGCTTCAGCATTTCAAAGGCAGTAACCATCATTTGGCAAAAATCATTCGGAATTACGAAGACGAAACATTGCCTGAAACGGGTTCCACACATGAACGAAGGAGAGCATTAGAATCATCGATTGCTACCATTAACGCCGCTATTAACGGCTATCTCGAATTGCTCAATGAAGAAATTCAACAATCCTATCCTTGTTATTTTGAAAAATTCAGAACCGACGGCATTGAATATGACATTTATATAGGTCAGTCTATCGCTCCTAAAAAGCCATTTGATAATCTTTATTTAAAGAATGTACGATTATGGCAAATTTCATCTATGGCCGCTATCGCCAAGATTACGCACAACCTTATTCACCAAATGGAAACACCTCTTGAAACAACGCAGTTGATTTTCATCAATGGAAATGATATTGATATTAGTTTTAGGGTTGACGAAAGGAGATTCGATGTAGAAGGAGCTTATAACATACGCTATCATATTATTAAAAAGCGAATTGACAAGGTCCACTTAAAGAATTCGCTTGAGCGCCTAACACAACCTGGCAAAATAGCATTGGTATATAGTGACGCTAGAGAAATACGGGAATATTTAAGTTATATTACCTATTTACAAAATAAAGACATTTTACTAGAAGATATGGAAGAGCTGGAACTAGAGGAATTACAGGGCGTGAGTGGTTTGAAGGCAATTAGGATAGGTGTGAAGCGCTAACGCGTATTAAAAACTCCCCGTTAGCCTAAAACCTTGCATATTCGGACTAAAGTTCCATGTGATTTTGTCTTTCCTCCGGAAAAGGTTTGTATGCTTATTTTGTTCCATTCTTTTAATAACCGATTGTGCACAGAACCATGAAATAGCTCCTCCAAACGCCATATCGGAGAGCCAATGGGCATCTGAATACATTCTACTAACTAAGGTAACACCCGCCGTGCCATAAAAGGCAGCTTTCAGCATTGGGCTTTCTACTCGATGCGCCAATATCACCGCACTGATAGTGGCAATTTGAATATGTCCTGATGGGAAAGAGTGATAACCCGGATCTGGAGAAAAAGGATCAAACCGCCAAGGGCCTACACCGGTACCAGGTCTTGCTCTACCTACAGCCGTCTTCATGAGCGTTTGAACAGCACCACCTGTTAAATAGGCGGCAGCTAGCATTAAACCTGTTTCTCTTGCCCATTCATTTTTAATAACGACCCCGGTAAGATAAAAACCTCCCGTCATGATAAAAGCCGCATACGGCTTTCCATAATGAAAACCGGCTCGCTCTACCCCGTGCCATACTTTTGAATCCCTATCTTGCCAAAAACTTCTCACCGGCTTATCTACTAATGTAAGCAACGCCGTGCCGCCAATTACCCCACCCATTTTTAGCCAGTCTTTGCCTTTCCAACGTACGGGAGATACAAGTGTATGAATGGAAGCATCAGCAAAACGAATGATATCATTTCTCCTTGGCTTTGCTACAACAGAATCAGCCGTTAGCCCTTCGTAAGCATTTACCGTAGTATTGGCAAAACTTAAAAGCGCCAAAAATAAGGCTATTTGTTTTTGAATCATCTGTATGTAAGTAATTATATAATCATCAAAACTTTTGAGGGGCATAAATGTATCGCAAAATAAAAAATTAAACTGACAAAAAAAATACTGCCATATGTATATAAGATAATTTGAGTACGCTCTCGACCGCTTATGCCTTAGTTGTAAAATAGTATTAAGTCTTGGCATAGAACTTGTATAATAATTAAAATGAAAAAAATATTATCTCTCAGTTTAATAGCTTTTACTTTGGTCTTTTCGAGTTGCTATTCTCACCGTACCGCCGGACGTAGCGGAAAAGTACCTCCAGGGCAGGCAAAGAAAGTATATGGTAAAAAATCAGCCAAACAATTTGCACCCGGACAAAGAAAGAACGAATATCGTTATTATGATAGCCATTAATAATTTTTCGAAAAAACCAAGGGGCCGAATGACCCGTAATTACCCCCTCCCGAATTAAGCTCAACTTAAT
>DATMSZ010000034.1:0-2560 GCA_035565175.1 Pseudosphingobacterium sp. | reverse complement strand
CATCACAGGGGAATTTATTAGCGAACTTTGCTATTGGCATGCTTGGCATTGCAGTAAATACTATCTTAGTTTTAGTATATACATATCTATTTTTGTTGTATCGTTCGCGAATTAAAAAGTTCATTTTAAAGCTCGTACCTTCAAAAGATTACCAACAAGCAGAAGAAATCATTCAACAAACAACAAAAGTATCACAGCAATACCTCGTAGGCTTAGCTGCAATGATTTTGATGCTTTGGGTACTATATGGTATCGGTTTCAGTTTAGTAGGGGTTGAGAACGCACTATTTTTTGCCATATTATGTGGACTTTTAGAGATCATTCCGTTTGTGGGAAATATTACAGGTACTTCCATTACGATAATGGCCGTTATCGCGCAGAATGGTAATGGCGAAAAGATACTGGCAGTTGTTGCAGTATATCTCTTTGTACAATTTTTTCAAACATATATTTTAGAGCCATTGATAGTTGGAAATCAAGTAAATATAAACCCTTTGTTTACTATCATGGTTTTGGTAGCCGGCGAATCCGTGTGGGGGATAGCTGGAATGATTTTAGCTATTCCCTTATTAGGAATGATTAAAATCATTTGCGATCATATTCCTTATCTACAACCTTATGGATATTTGATAGGAACAGACAGAAAACGAAAAAAAGGAATTATTACGAAGATAAAAAAGATTTTTCAGAAATAATTCCAATAGTAAAAAAGTTTGAAAAAGACAATATTCTAACAAAGGAAGACATTAATTTGTAGTTTTTATGTTAAGTAAAAGCGCTTTAAGCCTATTAAGGTTGTTACGCAGGTGGTCTGCTGGATCAATTGAGAAATATGCTCAAGAAATGCATCTACCCGTTAAAGAAATACAAGGAGCTGTGGATGAGCTGGTATCTTTAAATTATATTATAGCTATCAGAATGGAGGATGACTGCGACTTTCAAAACCAGATGCTCGAGATTAACAAGAATGGCTTAACATATTTGGAAAGGATTGATGGGCCGGTAGAAACATTTCAGGATAAGGCTAAATAAACTTTATCTGTGGCAAAATGTATTGCCCAAAATCCTCTATAAATTTTTCTTGATAAGTGTTAACATTATGAAAAATTAAGTGGTTAAATCCTAAATCTAAGTCTTGATAGATCCAATTTAAGTGGTCATTAATATCAGCAGAAACTCTTATTCTGCTTAATACTTCACTCCTCGATACATCACGCCCTAATAAATCGAACTGTTCAACACTTGCAACATCACTTAAATAAGTCGGATCTAAAAGATTATTTTTCCATTGTTCATAAGCACCATTGAGTGCTAAATCTGATGACTCCGCGTAAGAAAATTGTATTTTTAAATACATGGGTTTGCCTTCCCCTCCGTTTTCTCTGAAGGCTTTTACTACTTCCTTTAACTCTTTATAAGGCTGACTTACGGTAATTAAACCATCAGCCCAACTCGCCATCCACTTAGCTGTCTGGGCGCTGATAGCTGCACCGATTATTGGAATCTTTTTCTTCGGCAAGGTATATAGCTTCGCTTCATCAACTACAACTTTTCCATAGTGAGTTACTGACTCGCCTTTTAGTAACCTTCTAATGATATCGTTACAAGCTAATAGTCGATCATTACGTTCTGCTTTCGAAGGCCAAGGCTCTCCAGTAATGTGTTCGTTTAAATATTCACCACTTCCCAATGCAAGCCAAAACCTATCCTCAAACATTTCACCAATAGTGGCAACTGCCTGTGCTATAATAGCCGGATGATATCGTTGACCCGGCGCGCAAACTATTCCAAATGGCACTTGGGTAGCCTGCATTGCTGCTCCCAACCAGGTAAATGAAAATCCACTTTGACCCTGTGCTTTACTCCAGGGTTGAAAGTGATCTGAACAATGTATTCCTGTAAAGCCGGCTTTCTCTGCCAAAATAGTTAAATTCAACAAAGTACTTGGACTGAATTGCTCGTGCGAGGCATGATATGCTAAAATACCCATATATCTAATTTTATAACAAAATATCATATTTCATGCCTTAACCTCTTTTTTTGCTTAAATCGAAATTATGTTTGGCATTAAATCTGTAAAACTTATAAAGTAATTAATGAAAGGAAAAAGATGGATATCAAAGAAAACAAAGATCATGAAGAAGGCAAAACTACGGAGGAAATCGAAAATCAAACAGCCAAATTGCCTTCGAAATTATTCTTATGTGCAGCATTAACTGTAATGGCTGCATCATTAACACTAAAATGCTTAGGTAAAAAACACGCAGCATTATTTGTAGGTCAATGGGCAGCCCCATTTCTGATTTTGGGAACTTACAATAAAATTGTAAAGACGCTAGGTCATGACTAATACAAGAAATGTATGCTTAATAAAAATGCATGGCCATATACTTATTAAGTATACATTTAAATACATATAATAACCTCAATGCTTTTTATAGAAAAAATAGACATACCTATCGCAATTATAAAAATTATTCCGAACATAATTGGTACAAACAGATCCTTGCTATTTAGTAAAAAATCTACATGCTTTTCTTCTACGTCCCCAACGGCTCTT
>DATMSZ010000033.1:0-3081 GCA_035565175.1 Pseudosphingobacterium sp. | reverse complement strand
GATGGTCGCTTGCTTTCCATTTATTTCAATGTCCATGGAACCATCAAAATCGAACCGGTTTTTTATAGTAATGTAATTGCCGATAGCAATGCCAAGTTGAGAAACGTACTGCAGAAATGCGGGGCTATTATCTTTTACAGCGTATACCTTTTTTCTAGCACTTAGCGTTGCCTCGGCCAATGTTTTCCGGTGTTCTGTTATCAGTTCTCCTTTTGCTGATGGAATAATATCACCATGCGGATCAAATTGCGGATGGCCTAAATACTTGTCCAAGCGCTCGATCAGTTTTTCAGATTTAATATGTTCAAGTTGCTCTGCCACTTCATGTACCTCGTCCCAACTGAATTCGAGTTTATCGTATAAGAAAGTTTCCCAAAGGCGGTGTTTACGAACGACGTTAATTGCATGCGTGCGACCTGTTTCGGTAAGCGATACTTTTCCATATTTTTGATAATCAACGAGTCCCTTTTCTTTTAGTTTTTTCAGCATATCAGTGGCGGTAGCAGGCCTTACATTTAATTGCGCTGCAATCTGATTTGTCCCTGCTTCCTGCTGTTTACTGCCATCCTCAGAAATGTGCAGCAATGCTTTAAGATAGTTTTCTTCAGTGATAGATAACATAAGGCAAAGGTAAATAAAAAGTGTCCAATTTACTTACGAAGTATTACCTTTGCTAGATGTCGGTACATAAAGAGGTAAAAAAGATTACGGTAAACAGCATCTTAGAGATGAAATCTACCGGAGAAAAAATATCTATGTTAACTGCCTATGATTATACAATGGCCAGTATTTTAGATGCTGCGGGAGTAGACATTATTCTTGTCGGCGATTCTGCTGCTAATGTTATGGCAGGATACGACACTACCTTACCCATAACACTCGATCAAATGATTTATCATGCCGCGAGTGTATCTCGTGCCGTAAAAAGAGCGTTACTTGTGGTAGATTTGCCTTTCGGTACTTATCAGGGAAATCCCTATGATGCGCTGAATGCGGCAATACGGGTTATGAAAGAGACCGGAGCGCATGCACTTAAGCTCGAAGGTGGTGCAGAAATAAAACAAAGTATCGAATTAATCATAAATGCGGGAATACCCGTTATGGGACACCTTGGTTTGATGCCTCAATCTGTAAATGCTTATGGAGGTTATGGGTTAAGAGCCACAGGTGTTCGCGAAGCACATAAACTAAATAGCGATGCACAATTATTACATGAATTAGGCTGTTTCTCTGTCGTTTTAGAAAAGATACCCGCTAAATTAGCCAAAGAAGTAACAGAACATCTACGGATTCCGACCATAGGCATTGGCGCGGGCATTGATACAGATGGCCAAGTATTGGTTATCCATGACTTGTTAGGTATGAATAAAAATTTTAAACCAAAGTTTGTAAGACAATATCTAAATTTACATGAGCTTATGGAGGGCGCTGTACAGCATTACGTGTCGGATGTGAAATCCAAAAATTTTCCTGACGAAAAAGAGCAGTATTAATTGTGTTTGATAAATTATTAATATCCATTGTTTTATTATTAGATTAACTTGTGATTAAACTTTATACAATTGCCTTAGCACTTTTATGTGCAGCTTTTTCTGCGATAGCTCAGCCCGATCCACACGCTGATTCTACTGTGATCACCAAACATGCGGTAACAATAAACGGTGCAAACATTCCTTATACTGCTACCATTGGAACCCAGCCGGTATGGGATGCAGATGGAAAAGTAATTGCAGCCATAAATTTCACGTATTACGAACGATCAGATATTAAAAGTAAGTCCAATAGACCATTGGTTATCTCTTTTAATGGTGGTCCGGGTTCTGCGTCTCTTTGGATGGAAATCGGTTATACAGGTCCGCGTATACTTACACTGGATGATGAAGGTTATCCTGTACAGCCATATGGTGAGATGAGAGACAACCCGCATTCGATCTTAGATGTAGCAGATGTTGTTTACGTTAACCCGGTAAATACCGGTTATTCACGTATTTTGGATAAAAAGGTAGATAAAAATATTTTTTTTGGTGTGAATGCTGATATCAAATATTTGGCTGCTTGGATTAATACGTTCGTTACACGAATGAACAGGTGGCAATCACCCAAATATTTGATAGGAGAAAGCTACGGTACCACGCGTGTTTCCGGGCTTGCCTTGGAGTTGCAAGAGTCGCAATGGATGTATCTCAATGGCGTTGTTCTAGTTTCTCCAACGGATTTGGGTCTGAAGCGAGAAGGCCCTGTTGAGGTGGCTTTACGTTTGCCTTACTTTGCAGCGACCGCTTGGTACCACAAGGTACTTCCTACTGACTTACAGCAAAAAGATCTAAATGATCTTCTTCCAGAGGTAGAAGCGTTTACAATAAAAGAATTGCTTCCAGCAATTACAAGAGGTGGTAATCTAGAACAGAACAACAAAACAGAAATTGCACGTAAGATGGCTCGATACGCGGGGCTTTCTGAGAAGACAATTCTTCAAAATAGTTTTAATATTTCTACCTGGTTTTTTTGGAAGGAGTTATTGCGAGACAAAGGATTAACCGTAGGACGTTTAGATTCGAGGTATTTAGGGAAAGATAAGAAGGATGCTGGAGAAAAGCCAGATTATAATGCTGAGCTTACTTCTTGGTTGCATTCGTTTACCCCAGCGATCAATAATTATATTCGCAATGAGCTCAACTATAAAACTGATGTAAAATATAATGTATTTGGGTCTGTTTTCCCTTGGGACCAAAAAGATAATAATACAGGAGAAAATTTGCAACAGGCGATGGCTCAAAATCCTTATTTACATGTGATGGTGCAATCCGGTTATTATGATGGCGCTTGCGATTATTTCAATGCCAAATACAATTTGTGGCAAATGGATCCAGCAGGTAAATTTCAAAATAGAATGTCTTTTAAGGGTTACAGAACTGGTCATATGATCTATATGAGGAAACCTGATCTGAAAGAGGCAAATGATGACTTAAGAGCATTTATTAAAAACACCTTGGTAGAAAAGGGAGTCCCGGCCAAGTATTAAAAAAACATATTATAAAGGTTAACCCAGCTATCGGTAGATAGCTGGGTTTTTTGTTTAAT
>DATMSZ010000032.1:0-3407 GCA_035565175.1 Pseudosphingobacterium sp. | reverse complement strand
CTTACTATCAGAAATTTTATAACCAGCTATGCCTGGAGAACTTTAAGTCCTCTAAGCGATGCAAAATTAGCAGGCTCAAGCGCATCAATCTATTCATTAGATATCCGATCTCGGAAAATCCAATATCTTAGAAGCATTATCTACTTTTTCTATACCGTTTCTTAGAGAAAACGCATCCAAAAGCCTTACAATTCATACGAATTGAAAGCGAAACAGAGCTTTGTTATAATGGCAATTACAATATGCCTATAAAAATTGAAACAGACAAAAGTGTCTCGCGGATCTTTATGAAGTTAAAGCAATAAGATTGAGAGAGCAAATGCACAGAAATATAGATAAGTTTCCTGATCATTTTATGTTTCAACTTAAGGATACTGAGGTTGATATCATGGCATCGCAAAATGCGATACCATCACGACAATATTTAGGAGGGGTATTGCCATATGCTTTTACAGAACACGGTGTTCTTATGTTATCAAATGTACTTAAAAGCGACTTGGCAACAAAAATAAGCATTAAGCTGATCGAGATTTTTGTACAGCTGCGTTTTATATCAGACAAACAGGAATAAGACAATGTAAATCAATAAGTTTGCCACAACAGGTTTTGAATATCGTCGATATCTTTAGGTCTATTGCTCTGTTTTTTTGCTTCGATAAGCTGGTTTTTATGAAGAGTCCTTATATCTAAGTTTTCATCTTTAAAAAGGACAGACTGGTTATAGTTATCTTCAAAATCTAACCCTTTAACTTTTACCATAATATCTATCGCGACTGGTGGTATACCAAAAGTAAAAACATCCCAAATAGGGTGGGATAAAAAGTTTTGTTCTGTCATGTCAAATACCGGCATCCCAAAATCATCAAAAGCACTTTTCAAGCGAAAGTAGTTTTCTTTGGTTCGCTCTACCCAGATATCCATGTCTCCGGTAGTTCTTGAGTAACCGTGCAATATTACAGCAAATCCGCCAACAAGAATATATCTTACACCATGTTTATTTAGTGCAGATAAAAAATCCCGAAAATCCTCATTGAATATGTTTGCCATTGCATCCACCTTACTGCCGTGCGCGAGCTCTAAATTTTGTTCTATCTAATCTTGGGGGATTATCAAGCGGAAAATTATACGCAATACTATTTAAATATGCGGTAACTTCAAGGCGTTCAAGCCATGTCAGTTTAGCATAATGAGGAGCGTGGTTCGCCGCCTCTTCAGCTGTTTGTGCTTTAAAAGCCGATCTGTCCAAACGGAAAGTTTTCATTCGTCAAAAATACAAAATGCATATTAGCATAACAAATAGGTACTTCTCCAAATTATTTGCCTTGTAAAATGCCAGTCATGGCATTAATAGGAAAAGGTCTTAAGCTTTGTAATCTTAAATGGTTTTTTTACCGCTGCATGTGCAGCTTGCCTGGCAACTTCAGCCTCTTCGGGAGTGACCTGTTCCGGATGATAACGATCGGTTGGAGCCTCCTCGCCAAATAGTGATTCAAACCAAGTACAAGCAGCAATAAATCGTCCAATATGCAGATTCAGGTGATAACCGTCTCTTGTGAGATCATCTCCCAGAAAGGTAGTGCGGGCATCTTGAATAGCGGTACCTGACGGCACGAGGAGGTCAAAATGGAATTTCTCTTTTGCTTGGGCAGAAGCTTTCATAATAGCCCGATACATCCGTTGCTGATCTTTTCCATAATTAGCAAATCCAGCATGTGTAGAGTGAGGTGCATAAGCCCAGGTTTGGTGCCATATGTACCGTACCTTAGAAGCATTTACACTGTCTAAGAAATGTTTGATGCCTCTAAGCGGTTCAATGTATGTATCAAACATACCGGATAAACGACTTGCTTGTTGGATGGAGACATAATCCCATCGCTCACTTCGCAGTGCTGTGAGAATACTTACCTCATCACAGGTCGATTTAAGGCCATCCGCTGCAATTTTCCGATAGCGATAAGCATTTTTGTCTCCCTGTATATTTTTCCAATGGAGCGATAGCGGAGCACCGCCAATATATAAATTTCCGATAACGATCTTTTTCCCTGCAGCATCGGCTAATTCATGGAGGTATTGCTCTACAGCGTCTTCAGAAAAACTGTTACCAATAGCCAATACCCGAACCGTATCTCCGTCGGCTGGCTGGCCGTACACAATGGACAGTGGAGCGAATCCGATAAATACGATACTTAATAAGAATTTGATCTTAAACATATCGGTAAAAGTAAAAAATTTATAAGAGCTATTTCCTAAAAAGTAGCGCAACCTGTTCTCCGTTTGCCGTGATGGTCATTTGCAAGGTCTCATAATTGTCGTTCAATGTAATGTTCGCTTGCTGCCGCTCATCGCCGTTCACCAAATAAGTAGGTGCCGTTTTCATCTGTAAAAAATTTACTATTAATAATTGTAATTTCCTTTAATGAGGCGGGCTCACCGACACCCATCTCATTAACAGCAACTAAATTAAGGAGATTAAACGCGCATGTAAATCGCAAAAAAACTTTGTTTTAACTCATGGATTTCAGGGATATTTATCAAGTCGCCTTCTAAATAAACTTGTTCATCATTCGATGATGCAAGTCTCTAAAATATGATCTAACAAACCGTAAACACTGGACTTTGCTACAACACCCTCCGCACCATTTTCGTCATTAAAGATATCTCATGAAGGTCATCCCTCGACGTATAGCCAATCACTTTAATAGTTGAATTGTATTTTAACGCAGGCGGTCGTCTCTATCCCTCCCATGATTGGCATTTTCAAGTCAATAATACAAACATCGGGTAATATGGTACATAACCTCAACTTGCCAACAAAGTCCTGTCCATCTGTTGCATCAAATAAAAGCTTAAACCTGCTATCTTTCTGAATTAAGGAATTCAGTATAAAACATTGGAGCTTGTCATCATCGGCAATTGCTATATAAATTACATGGTTGTGTAGGCTAGCTTCCATGGCTATAATTGGTTTAGTGTTTATATAAAACTAGAAAGGAAATCGAACAATATTTCACAAAGTTTCCCACATATCAACACTCCATTCCATATTCCATGCATCTATACTTTTTGCCTTTGATGCAAAAAGTATCAAAAAAATCAAGGCTTCAAAGTTCTTACTAAAGATTTAGGCCATTAAACACAAGCCTGTGCAGACGCTCCACTGCAGTTTCCCTTCTTCGCTTCCTCACATGCTTACTTCCATCTTGCTATCCTAAATCTTCTTGTCGTTCATCCTTTGAGGCCGTCCTGCATATCGCCTAAACTGGCATTGCGAAAGGCAGAATATCTTCCGGCAGGATGTTTATATATAAAAAGTAAGGCGGCTCTTATCGGCCGCCTTACTGCTTTAATACGTTTTATTGAATTTTTACTTGTTTTTCTTCTTGCTTAAACTAACGCGAACTTTTTCC
>DATMSZ010000031.1:0-2800 GCA_035565175.1 Pseudosphingobacterium sp. | reverse complement strand
TGGAATTTAGTGTTAGCTCAGTATTTATTGAATTCGTTATGTTGGAGCTCTTTAAACATAAATAGTAAGCTCAAATAAGAATACTTAAATATGAAACCATCATGATTTGCCAATCATAGAGTGAAGTGAAGGATGCGTAGCGCTTTTTTGAACACCACTGAAAAAATACGAAAAGCGAATAACTCATGTAGCTTTATAACCTTTAAAACCGCCGAAGGCAGCGTGAATGCCTCTAAGGAATTGACCAACGATGAACAAATAATTATATACAGATGAAAAAAACAACTACAGGTTTAGTCGCGTTATGCGGGTTATTTTTGCTTGGTGCATGTCAATCAAAAAACAATAACACTAACGATAATATCTTTGATGGCAAATCACTAGCTGGCTGGAAGAAAGTAGCTGGTGACGCTACTTATTCCGTTGAAGATGGTATGATAGTGGGAACCACCGTTAAAAATACTGGAAATACTTTTTTAATAACTGAAAAAGAATATGGCGATTTTATTTTAGAGTTAGATGCCAAGATTGAAGGTGATCATAACAATTCGGGCATTCAAACACGTAGTCACATAGATTTAGAGGCAAACGAGGGGAAAGGGAAGGTATATGGAAGGCAAATAGAAATAGATCCTACGGATAGGGCGTGGACAGGGGGTGTTTATGATGAGGCTAGAAGAAATTGGATATATCCCCTTGAGCTAAACAAAGCTGCAAAAACAGCCTTTAAAAAAGATGAATTTAATCACTTTAGAATTGAATGTATTGGGAATGAAACAAGAACTTGGATTAACGACATCCCCGTTTCTTATGTGATAGATACCATAGATAATGCTGGATTTATAGGTCTTCAGGTTCATGGAATAGGTAAAGAAGGCGAGGAGGGGAAGAAAGTATATTTTAAAAACATTAAAATTCAAACGGAAAATTTAAAACCTCAAAAGATTGAAAACCAGATTTATGTTGTAAATTTAAATCCAAATAATCTTTCCGACTATGAAAAATCGGCTGGATATACTTTATTGTTTGATGGAACCACACACAATAATTGGGTCGGAGCACATAAGGATAGTTTTCCAACGAAAGGTTGGGAAGTTTCTAATGGCGAATTAAGGGTATTAGGAAATGACGGTAGTGAGTCTACCAATGGGGGAGATATTGTTACCAAAGAGGAATTTAGTGCGTTTGACCTCTCCTTTGAATTTAAGTTAACACCGGGTGCAAATAGTGGCTTAAAGTATTTTGTTACATTGAGTGAGCAAAACAAAGGATCAGCCATCGGATTGGAATATCAGGTGCTGGATGATGAAAAGCACCCTGATGCAAAGATGGGGCGAGACGGAAACAGAACGCTATCATCTTTATATGACCTTATTACGGCAAATAAACAGGAAAGGTTTATTAGGCCTATAGGACAGTGGAATAATGGCAGAGTAGTAGTTTATCCCGATAACAAAGTGGAACATTATCTAAATGGCGTCAAGGTATTGGAGTACGTAAGGGGTTCGGAGGATTTCAAAAAGTTAGTTTCCTTAAGTAAATTTAAGGACAAGCCAAATTTCGGTGAAGCAAGCAAAGGGCATATTCTGCTTCAAGATCATGGCAACGATGTAAGTTTTAGAAGCATCAAGATAAAGAGATTATAAATTAAAATGAATAGAAGGAAATTTTTGCAACAAGGTGGGATGCTGGGAACCGGATTATTTATGTTAAATACTGCAGCTGCCAATACGGTAAATTGGCTGGTAGAGAGACCTATCAAAATCGGTATGATAGGCTGCGGGGATAGGGGGAAGGGAGTGCTGTCAGTAATAAAATCCTTACCAGAACTGTATGAAATTAGAAGTTTTTGTGATGTATTAGATTTTCGTTTAGCTGAAACGAAAAAAATGCTTGGAGAGGCTACTTCGGTGAAAGCATATACACAATATCGTAAAATGCTGGAGGATAATGAGTTGGATGCTGTTTTTATTGCTGTTCCCTTGAGTGAGCATTTTATAATTGCGAGAGATGCCATCGAGTCGGGCAAACATGTATATGTCGAAAAAACGATGACATTTACTATTGATGAAGCCCAACAATTGGTTGCTTTATCGGATAAACATCCAAAACAAACGATTCAGGTAGGCTATCAATATCGTTATTCTCCCTTATATTTTAAAGTAAAGGAGATGATTGACAGTGGATATTTAGGGAAAGTAACACAGGTGGACTGCAGGTGGGATAGAAATGGAACTTGGCGAAGAGTCGTTCCTGAACCAAGTTTGGAAAGACAAATTAACTGGAGAATGTATAAAGAATTTTCGGGTGGTTTAGCAGCTGAATTACTTTCCCATCAAATCGATTTTATTAATTGGGCATTTGATACACATCCAGATGAAATTGTGGGAGTAGGAGGGATAGATGTTTATAAAGATGGAAGGGAAACTTTCGATAATATTCAGGTGGCATTTAGATATAAGAAAGTGGGGATGATAGGAAATTTTGGAGCAACCTGTGGAAATGCTAGAGATGGATATTTGTTTAAAATTAAAGGCACACGCGGTACGGTTTCCTTATTAACAAATACGGGCCTTTATTATCCTGAAAAAGAAGCTAAAGAACAACTGCAAACAGTTGACGGCGTAAGTGGAGCTACAAAAATAGTATGGAACGAGGATGGTGGGGTTCCTATTCTCAATGAACCAACGAAAGACGGGACTTGGTATGCCTTAAAGGATTTTTATAAAGCAATACAAAACAACTCTTTGCCTACGTCAAACGTAAGAAGGGGCGCTAGCGCTGCTGTTTGTGTAGCATT
>DATMSZ010000030.1:0-19508 GCA_035565175.1 Pseudosphingobacterium sp. | reverse complement strand
TATAGTATTCGCGCCGCCAACATTTCCTTGGCCATTTCGTGTACCAACATAAACATTGTTAACCGTTTTATCCGTTATCTTCGCTATTCGTGGATCTTCAATGCCATAGGTTTTTCCGTTTAAGTGGTTAACAAAATTATCGGAGAGCCATCCACCTAAGAGATTATTAGCGTTATTTTTCGCTATTTGGGCCCATGGATTAATACCCAAAAAAACATTCATGGTTGACTCATCGTTTAGCGATGTATAGGAACTATCTATTGCACTAAGTACTGCCGCAGGGCTGTAAGTCGATTTTTTTGATATTTTATTCAGGAAACGTGCCTTTATGCCGTAAGCTGTCTTTATCCAGGAACTTACATTTCCATGATGCATCAAGTCTGCCGTTTCATTTAACACAATGCTTAAATCTGTTCGTTTTAAGTCGGCTATGCTTTCGTCGATTAACCTAAGTGATGAGGCATATAATTCTTCTTCCGTATCATAAGTAGGCGTTAATATTTCGTCGGTCCAGAAAGCTTGTGTATAAGGGGCTTTCCCCCAGGTGTCGGCTACTAGGCCCAATTGATAAGCCGTTAATAATTTAGCAACACCCAAATGCTGAAATGCACCCGTCTCTTCTGCCTTTACTCTCATGTCGTAAAGATCGGACATTGCGTAATAAACGTTATTCCATACGGTAGAATTGTCGGTGACTTGATACGTATCAGCTGCACCACTAGCCGATGCACTTGCTAAATATTGTGTATAGTAGACATTTATGGTAGCAAACTGTTGCATATTAAGAGCTGCTTTCTGTGTAGCAGTTGTTAGCAGGGAATTGATGGGCGGATCCTGGACTAGATTCGGATTTTCGTTTAAGTCAAAGTAATCTTTACACCCCGAAAGTGACCCTAAAGTAAGGATACCTCCTAAAACAGCCGTTTTTATCTTTGAGAACTTCATAGTAATTTTTCTTAAAAACCAACATTTAACGTGAATAGAAAACTCCTAACAGCGGGATAAGTCATGCCTGCAAATGCATCAACATTGGACCCGCTATTGGTAGTCGTACTCTCTGGGTCGAACCCAGAATAGTCTGTCCATAATGCCAGGTTGTTTCCAGTTACCGATAGCTGAACCTTTTTTATAACACTATTCTGGATCCATTTCTGTGGTAAGTTATATCCAATCGATACGGATCGCAGTCGCACCCATGAAGCATCTTCTACAAAGTTCTCAGATACGCCTCTATGTATGATGCGATAGTAGCCATCACCATAGTTAATACCAGTAGATGGATCTACCCCCTGCCCCAACCAAACCTCCTTCGTATTAGTTGTACCGTCTGCCAACACCCCATTGAACACCATATGATCATTTCTATTCTCTGTGTATTTGGCCATACCAAATGCAGAATAAAAGTTTGCCAATTGGTTATAGCGTTCTTGTCCTACCCTAGCGTCTATAAGAAAAGATAAGGAAAGATCCTTATAGCGAAAAGTATTACTCCAACCGCCAATCCAATCGGGCTGCACATTACCCAATTTCTTTTTATTGGCCACCGCATCCAATATCGGGAAACCGTTTTCACCGATTAAGAGCGGTCGATCGGAATCAATTTCTGTAGATTGATCTAAACCTTGCGCAATTTCTTCAGGCGAATAATACCTTCTCAGCGCCCTTCCATATAAATCGCCATATGCTTCACCTGGAATGAGCCACATATATACATTCGAACTTAAATAACCGAATTCATTCCCTGCTTCTATCCGCTCAAAATCTTCCCGTAAAGAAAGCACCTTGTTTCGGTTTGCAGAAAAATTCAGACGTGTATCCCAGCTAAAATCACTGCTTTTTATAGGGCTAGCATTAATAGACAATTCGATTCCTTGATTACGCATACTCCCTGCATTTACCGCAGCATTGACGTATCCAATAGATGCAGAAACAGGTATTCTAATAATTTGATCCTTACTAACGGAATGGTAATAATTGAAATCAAATCCTAGTCTGCTGTTAAAAAAGTCCATACTTAGGCCACTTTCCCAAGTAGATGTAAATTCAGGCTTGAGCTCCGGGTCTCCAAGTAATCCCGGTCGGGTAAAGCCACTATATCCAGTAGGCAGATTGGTATAAATAGCTAACCCGCTACTCGTTGAATAAGGATCGGCATCTTTACCAATTCGTGCATATGAGAACCTGAATTTAGCATTGTTAATTACCTCCGGAAGCTCCCAATGATCGGAAAAAATGTAACTTAAGGTAGACGAGGGATAAAAGAACGAATTATTGGGTTTGGCTAGCGAAGACGTTATATCATTTCTACCGGTGATGGTTAGATATAAATAATTTTTATAGTTAAATGAAAGTTCTCCAAATATCCCCATTAAACGATACTTTTCTAAGTAAGTCTCCGACTTGAGTGTTTTAGCATTAGCCAGAGAGAACCAATCATACACCGTTAAATCGGAACCTTCTGTAGATTCTCTTCTAATATAACGGTCATACAAATCATGTCCGAGCCTTAATGTCGCACTAAAATCGTCGGAGAACTTATGATCTGCACTTGCTACGAAAGTGCTATTAATGGAACGAAAATTTTGATTATATACATTTACAAAGCCATAGCCAGGAGCCGCTTCGGTTCCGTTATCATCCACCAAACGTTCACCCACCAGATCTCTGAAGCCCAGCGCGGTACCCAAGCGATTGTCGCGATAGGTATCAATACCTGCACGATAAGAAAGGTTAAGCCATTCTACTGGACGGTAAGAAAAATTAGCGCTCCCTATAAAACGTAGTACGTCATCTTTAAAACGATTTGATTCGGTTGCATAGCGCGGATTAGTAGTACCACCATAAGAACGCATTGTTCCATTTTCTTCCAAATAATCGTTCACATCGTGCCTTGGCGACCAGTATATTAACTGTTCGATATACCTACCTGCATTTCCCCGATATCCGCCGGAATTATTTATACTCATATTTACGCCGGCAGTAAACTTTTCACTCATTTTAAAAGTAGTATTTAGTCGCGCTTGATAATTTTTAAAATTTGTTGTTGGCAGTACTCCGTCTTGATTAAGTTGAGATAAAGACGATAAAAAGGTCACTTTCTCAGTCCCCCCAGAAAAAGTGAGGCTGTTTTTGTACTGGCTTCCTGTAGTAAAGGCATCTTTCACATGATCATAAAGCTTTGCTGGATGTGTCGGGTCTATTGAACGGGCATTTTCCACGGTTGGCCCCCATGACGGCCAGAATGATTCTGGATCATATTCTCCTTGCCAGCCTTGCGTATAGGTGTTTTGCAGTTCTGGAAATCGAGCCACATTTTCGAAACCCGCGGTTCCTTGATAATCAATTTTAATACTTCCAGACTTACCCGATTTCGTCGTAATAACCACTACACCATTGGCGCCTCGCAATCCGTATAAAGCTGTTGCTGCGCCGCCACGTAATATGTTAATTGTTTCAATATCATCTGGATTAATATCTACAGCGCGATTACTCATCCCCCTTCCAGCGGCGCCCTCGCCTTGCGTGGAAGTACTATTATCCATTAATACGCCATCAATAACAAACAGCGGTTGATTATCCCTTGTTGGATCAATTGAATTAATTCCACGAATCTGGATCCTTGCTCCCTGCCCGGGAGATCCGCCCGTACTGCTGATGGTTACCCCAGCGACTTTGCCTTGGAGTGCATTCACCATATTTGGCTGCTTATTGTAATTCAGTTCGCTTGCAGTCACTTTTTGCGCGGTGTAACCTAAAGAACGTTCCTGCCGCTCGATACCTAGAGCGGTTACAACTACTTCATCTAAACCGGAGGAAACCGGTTTCAGAACTGCATTTAATATACTTCCATTACCTACCGTGAGTTCCAAAGGTTCCATCCCTATATAAGAAAACATCAATTTACTTCCTTCTGCAGCCGAGACCTGATAAAGCCCAGCTTCATTTGTTTGGGTTCGTTGGGAGGTTCCCTTTACGGTAATAGTTACTCCAGGCAATCCTTGCCCACCCTGCTCTGTGACCTTTCCCTGGATTGGTTTTTCTTGTGCCCAAGCATTTACCGTCATAAAAATGATGATCAGCAACAGCCATCTTATTTTTTTTAGCATACTCATGTTGATTAAGTTAATATGATGATCAGAATATTTCGCATACATTATTCGATTACAATTGACCACATCAACATGCATATGCAAGTCAAAGCGGCATAAGTAAAATAAAAAAGTTGTTCCCTGATTTAAGACAGGTTTATAAATGGTAGTGCCAATTTAAGAAATCTATTTTACAATCATGCAGGTTTACATGTTTTTAAGAAAAAAAACCGTAAAATACGGCATATCATCCATCAATAGCTAATGTTATTTGATAGATTATCTGTTTTTTTGCAAAGGCATTGCACAGTTGGGTATCGACTATATTATTAGTCACTATATTTCCTAAAGATGCATCTTAATGCTATTGTTTGATCGTCTATTTTGAAGAAAAGGAAAACACAATGCGGTTGTTTACTATTAATTAAGCCATATCTTTGTTAGTACGAGTAATTCATCTCAATATCTTAAAAGGTATCACCATAAAAAACAGCATTTATATGAGCTTAATAAAAGATATTTATAATCCCTTTTTCTATGATAATCTTATTAATCGTATTAGCCCAGCACTTCCCTCCCTGGAAAAAAAAATCTTCATGGACCGTATTTTTTCAAATAATTTTGAACAGATGGAATGGAAAGAAAGAATGCACCATACAACTAAGGTTCTTCATACTTTTATGCCAGAAAACTTTTCCGAAGCCGCACCTATACTCATCAAAATAGTAGATGAATTAATGGTAACTGAGGAAGGTAAAGACAGCTTAGCACTCATTTTTTTACCACAATACGTGGCCATGTATGGCTTGGATAGCTTTGAAGAGGCCATCCCGGCTTTAGAAAAGACAACTCAACTCGTAAGTGCTGAATTTGCCGTACGACCTTTCATATTAAAATATGGAAACGAAATGATAAGCGAGATGACTCAATGGTCTCAGCATGCGCATTATAAGGTGAGACGCCTTGCCAGCGAAGGAAGTAGACCCCGTTTACCTTGGGGTTTAGCAATACCGGCATTAAAGAAAGATCCTCAGCCTATTATGTCTCTATTGGAAAATCTTAAAAATGACCCATCAGAGTGGGTTAGAAAAAGTGTTGCAAATAATCTCAATGATATCGCAAAGGATCATCCCCAAATTGTACTTACGATCGCAAATAAATGGAAAGGTATCAGTAAAGAGACGGATGCCATTATTAAACATGGTTGCAGAACCCTATTGAAACAGGGGAACTCGGAGGCACTAAGTTATTTCGGGTTGCAAAGTACATCTATCAGGCTCGACCATGTGGAATTACTCACACCTACCGTTCATGTGGGTGAATACCTCAGCTTTTCCTTTAGCATGACTAATACTGATGACATTGAAAAAGTTATACGCTTGGAATACGGGATTCATTACCTTAAGGCTAATGGAAAACACTACAAAAAAGTGTTTAAAATCAGTGAAAAACTCTATAAACCTAAGCAGACTGTAGTGGTAATCCGAAAACACCCTTTTAAGCCAATTACCACACGGGTATTTTATGCAGGATTACACCATATTTCTATTATTCTTAACGGAACCGAAATGGCCCAAGCTTCTTTTACACTCGCTTAAGCCCCATCAATAAAAATAAAATTACTACAATAAAGCCACCCCGGGAAGGGGTGGCCTTGCTGAAATGTTTATTACCTCATGGTGTGAGGAATTGCGAAAATATACTTTTATTGTATCTTTCAATTTGTTCATTTTGTTCACGATAAGTGCTCCTTTACAGAACCGGTTTTTAACACTGGTGATATCTTGTATCGAGACGTTTTAGCTGTCCGGGATTTTATAGGCCACAGCATTCATATTAACACCCGCACCAACCGAAGCAAAAATAATATGATGCCCTTTATTGATTGCTTGTTTTTCGAATTTACCCTTGAACATCAGATCGAAAAGAGTAGGTAAAGTCGCCACTGAACTATTTCCTAACCAGGAAATAGTCATAGGCATAAGTTCTTTCGCTGGCATATCCAATTCATATAGGGCGAATAACTGCTTCAAAATGGCATCATCCATTTTTTCATTGGCCTGATGAATTAACACTTTATTAATGTCTAAAACAGATAATCCGGCTTTTTCGAGACATTCTTTGATAACCAGTGGAACCGTTTTTAGTGCATTCTCATATAACTTTCGGCCATTCATTTTCAAAAACAAGGTATCTTTGCCATAGTCAGGATTTGACGATTTTTCCATTCTTAATACATAAGCCAATTCATCCGAATAGGATTTAACTACCTGCGATAAAATCCCTACTGGAACATCACTTTCCCGTGCTTCAACAATAACCGCCCCAGCCCCATCGGCATAGATCATGCTATCACGATCATGTGGATCACATATACGTGACAGTGTCTCAGTGCCAATCACCATGATTCTTTTCGCGTTGCCTGATCGGATAAAATAATCTGCCTGTATAAGTCCCTGTAACCAGCCGGCACAACCAAAAGGGAGATCATAAGCTACCGAATAAGGATTGCCAATACCCAAATGGTGTTTTACTCTTGATGCAAGTGCCGGAACAAACTCACTTCTGAGGTTATCTGCACGGATATCACCAAAATTATGGGCAACAATAATATAATCGAGTGTTTCCCCATCTATATTTGCCGATTCTAATGCATCTTTCGCTGCGTAGAACGCAATATCTGATGCTACAAGATCATCGGTAACATACCTTCTTTCGTTAATACCTGTAATTTTCCCAAATTGCTGGATGATATCTGCGTTCATTTTCTGAAGTAGCATCCCTTCACGATCATAAAAAACATGATTCATGAAATCTTCGTTTAATATTCTCCGGGTTGGAATATAACTGCCACTGCCAGTGATGACGGAATATTTTTTTTGCTTCATAATGCCCTCTTTAAAATGATTCCCTCATAGATTTATTTAACATTCTATTAAAAGAATATATTGAATATAATACAGCCATAAGGTACAAATAAACAAACCACATCAAAGAAAAAACAAAGCTTAAAAATAAAAGTTTCATTGATGACGACTGATTTGAGGCACTAATTAATATGGTAATCGTGGATCTGCATTTTTATTTTGCCTGTTTTCGTGTCCATGCTTCTCATCTTCTTTCTATCAATCTTTGTATCCTTTCCCATAAAATTGAGCGGTATTTTAAGGCGTTCTATTGCGAAAGTAGCTTCCACATAACTAGGAAGTATATCTTTGACCGAAGCATACTGCATGAATAAGGTATATGACCCTTCTTTACGTGTATTAATCTCAGAAGCTACCATACGCTTCGCCTTAACATCCATATAGAGTGTGGCAAGGGCCAGTTCAGATCGTTTATCCGTAGGAATCACATTAATTACCTTTAAAGATTTTCCGTCTCGCTTTTCAATCCCCCTGTCAACCGTAATAAAGGGATATCTAAAAATTTCGGATAAGGAAAAATCCAGCCCGCGTTTGGGAAGCATAACAAAATCGCTGGAAGAAAATGTCATTCTTTTACCTTGTACATAATTTACTTTGGCAGATTTCGTCGGCATATTGATAAAAGGCACATCCAGATTAAGTGTAATCGTAGCAGAAAACTGCTTTACACCATCCATTCGTTCCTTAATCTGGAGCAAGTCGGCATCGATGCTTTGGGCTGCGCCCATTTGAGCAATAAATAAGAATACTATAAAAACAAGTCGAATCATCCAATATCTTTTTTATGAAATACTACTATACCCCAGATAGTTAAAGCGAAGCTATATAGTATAAGTACCATATTATTAGCTAGAATATGCAACCAATCTGTCTCATAATAGAAAAGCTGTTGCCAAGTATCAATAAGTTTCGGAAAAAAATAGTTATTCACCACCTTTAATCCGAAATCGACCTTTAGCAGCAAGTTTGTGATAACCAAAAATAAGGCTGATGCAATCCAAGTTTTAGCAGCCTCCTTTATAAATACTGCCAAGGTAATGCTTACAATACAATAAAAGACCATTGCAATCGCGCCCGATACAAATGCTAGGCAAATGCGACGGAAAGCATCATAGGATTCAAAAAAATTAAGGGTATTAAGGTACACCACCAAATCCCCTTTTCCAAAAATCGAATATGCCAAAACGCAAGTGCTAATCATCATAAAAACAATAACAAAAAGTGTGAAGCATACCGCGATTATGTATTTAGCAAGCATAAACTTCCACTTTTTTACAGCCTGAAGCATGACTGTTTGAAGTGTGCCATCTTTATATTCATCTGTAAGAATACCTGAAGTGACAATCATTAATATCAGTGGAACATTAAACCATAAAGAGTTCAACACAATATACATAATGAGATTACCATTCAATAAGGTGCCTTCAAAGTAAAATGATTGTTTTAAGTTATCAAGTAATAAATCAAGAATGGTGCTTCCCTGATAATAAGCGGTAATTAATATTAAAAGTTCAATAAGAAAAATGGCACCCAAAGCATAATAGGTTTTGCTCTGTTTAGCAATTTTCATGGTCTCTGCCAATAATAGCGACTTCATTAACGGTTGGATTTAATTAGCTCTTCTAAGGTTAAATCCGGCGTGCAAGCGGTTACTTCTATTCCTTCTTTCAACAGTTCTTTCAGTAAAAACGGAATTTCTTTTGCATTGCACACCACTTTAACCTCGTTAATACCTTGAATTGTTTGATATTTTTCGAGCGTTGAGGAAGATGAAATGTTTTTTGCAGTGATACTAAAACTACTAATATGATCATTTATTAACTGCACAGCAGTTCCAGCGTTTACGATCCGGCCATCATCGATCACATATAAATAATGGCAGCACCTACTTAGCTCGCCCATTAAGTGAGAAGATAGTAAAATGGCAATATTTTCTTCAGTAGCCAGCCGCTGGATCAATGTTATTAAAGAAGCTACACCTATGGGGTCAAGCCCCGAGAAAGGTTCATCTAACACAAGACATTCGGGGTCATTGAGCAGTGCGATTGCAATACCTAATCGTTGTTTCATACCCATCGAAAAATTGCGTACTGGGTCTTTCCGATCCAAAGGGAGTCCTACCTTCAAAAGATGTTGATGAATAGCGTCACGATCTGTCGCCACTCCTTGAATTCCCGCAAAAATTTTCAGGTTATCATGTGCATTTAAGTAATTATACAAGCCCGGCCTTTCGATAATACCCCCAACAGGTTTAGGTTGCTTAGAGTTAATAATTACTTTCCCTTTATCCGGTTTAATAAGTCCGCACAAAATTTTAAATAAGGTAGTTTTCCCTGCACCGTTACGTCCCAACAACCCACAAATCTGCCCCGCAGCAATTTGTATACTTACATCTTCCAATGCTTTTTTGGAGGGATATGTTTTACTCAGGTTATTTCCTATAAGCATTATACAGAAATCTTTTGGTTAATTGTTCGGAAATCGAACTTTGGCTCATAGTACTTTTCCATAAAAGTGCGCGACCAGAAATATCTTTTAAATAGAAATAGTGGATCATTTATCATAAAATGAGGAATAAGATGAAACCACTTTACCCCTAATTCGCGATAGTATCGTTCTACATCTTCTTCCAAACCTAATTCTTTCGCCGCCACTATCACGGCATTTCGTTGGCATTTGGATCCTTTGTAATGCTCAGCAATTTTAGGCGTAAAACCATGTATAAACAAATGGTCTTTTACTCTTTTATAATTTTGAAAACGCGACCAGGCATCCATGATTACCAAAAAAATATGACTGAAGGCAAAAAGCAAACAACCCAGCCAGAATAATACGATTAAAGGCGGGTCGTTCGTATAAGCGTCCTTAAATTTCACCCAATAAAAATAAGATTCTAGAACAAACAATATCACAGAATAATGCAATAAACGCCCTACATTCCAATAGGAAACGATCGTACGCGGTTGCTTCGGTAAAATATAATTATCCATCATACTATCTAATCATTACATCTTTTCCCGGCAGATACCATTTTTGGGTTAGGATCTGATGGACCGATTTAATTTTCAATATTACGTTTTTATTTTTTTCTTCTCAAGCATTCACCCTTAAAGATGATCTAAAAAAGCATAGCATTACAATATTATGAGAATGTATAGGATTATTTGTAATTCGGTTAATAAACGGATGCATGAAAGCTGTAATAAAAAAGGACCGCCAAAATAGGCAGTCCTTTTTGAAAAAACTTGTTTAAAATTATGTTCTAATAATTTATAATAACGGATTAAAACCCATAACGCACTCCTAATTGGAATTGGTAAGGATTTCCAGATGGATTCACAATTCCTGTATTGTTTACTCGGTAATTAAACTGTTGCGCAGCGGCATCAAACCCTGTCAAAGCGTATAATGCTTGATTTCCCAAGGATTCGTTTACACCCCAAGTCTTTTTAAACAAGTTAGCGACATTAAAGACATCACAGGATAACTCCAGGGAATGCGTTTTATAGAGCATAAACTTTTTTGTCACCCGTAAATCGATCACTCCATAAAATCCATTTATACCACCATTCCGTTCAGCGATCTGACCGGAATATTTATTGATATAATCTTTCAGACTTTGACTAGCCTCCGGATTATCCAATAGAGCTTGCAGTCCCGTGCGTATTTGTTCGGCCGTACCCGGGTTGTTACGATCGAAAATAAAAGCCAAATCATTGTCATTAGTAACAAAGTCGCCATTGGTATTACCGCCGGCTAAGAGACTATAGCGGGTACCTGCAACACCCGAATAGCGGACACCGATATTGAAACCATGGAAACTAGGTGATGTGCCGTAGAAAACTACTTTATGTCTAAACTGACTGTTGGAGTAACTCATAACACTTAAGTCACGTGGATCATCTTTCACGGCCAATGAAAGGGTTGCTGTATTAGCTACATTACCATTATAAGATGTATTATCTTTGGTATCATTCCAAGTGTAACTTACAGATATTTCACCATCTTTAAAGTATTGATAAGTACCATCCACCACAACCGCAAATTGATTTACTTTCCCTTCGCTATTTAGTTCGAGCACACGGCCAAATCGATCGCTGATCCGTCCTGCTTTCCAGTCGGCAGCGCCATTTACGATGGCATCCGCCGGTACATACACCCCACGATTATCTTCATTGCTTACCCTAAAGAACGGTTCTGCCCTCATGTTACGATCAACATACATATAATTGTTTCTTCCTAGGGTAGCATATCCTGTTATCCCCACTTTCAATTTATCGGTTATAAAACGGGTATAAGAGATATTCCCTTTATAGACAATTGGAATTTTAGCATCCGACGCGTAAGTATTGATGGTTGGAACCTGATACTCACTCAATGTAGGAATGCTTGAAGGATCATTTCGATAAGCGGCGAAATCCGGGGTTGGTACGTTTGTTCCACGCACATCCACCGTTGCATAATGCTTTCCATCGAAGGTTAAATTATTAATCGTCATATAATTATTGATATCCGAGGCAAAGATACCTGCTCCTAAGCGTATATAATCCTTATGTTCCTCGTTAACATCCCAGGTAAATTGGAAACGTGGCTGTACTACAAAGGATTTCAGCTTATGGTCGGTACGTACCCCAATCGCATCATATAATTCCTGGTTTAAAGGTGATGTTGGATAATGCCCATAATCCACACGTAAACCGGCCATCATTTCCAAGCCAGTTGCCAGCTTTGTTTGCATTTGCCCATAAATACCTGCATTAAAAATCTTTCCAACAACAGTAGGATCAGCTACCAAAGGCACTTCACGATAAAAAGCATAGGGAGCAAGGTTGTTGAAGTTCTCCAAAGCCGTCGCTCCAGGATTCGTTTCCGTGGCCCCTGTCGGTCTAAATTGGAAACGACCGTTCACCTCACTGCCATATAATGATTTAGCATGCGTATACATCAGGTCGACACCAAAGGTATAATTGATTTTATCCGTATTGTAATAAATATTATCGATTAACTGGAATACATTATTCGTAAATCCCTCCTGTGCAAAGCGATGCCCGCCGAGCTGGATATTGGTAAACAAATTATCTTCACCAATCTTGGAAGCTACATTTTCAACAATGGCACGTGGAATATTAGCGCCTGGCAATTCGCTACCTGGACTACTTTTCTGGTAGGTATACAAATGTTGTACCTTCAGTTCATTAGTAAGTCGAGAGCTAAGTGTTGTACGTAAAGTTGCTAAAAAGCTATTATCGATATTTTTATCATCCCCATAAGATTCATATAAATTGATGCGTGTATTATCCCCTAGACCTAATTTATTGCGATCGTTGGTATAGTTATCACGGATTGTTAATAAGTTATGATCATTCAATTGCCAATCAATACGGGCAAAAGCAGCGTCCGACCCCCGTTTTTTACCAAAAGAACCGTACTGAGGTCCGGCACCCAAACCGTATTTCGAGCGACCGATTTCGACAAATTCATCCAACGTCGATTGTGTGACATTGAAACGCCGCTCATCTGTAGGCGAATTGATATCCGCAATAATCAAAGGTCTAGCATCGCGTTGATGATCCCAAGCTACAAAGAAGTGCACCTTGTCTTTTACAATCGGTCCTCCCAAGGTAAAACCATACTGATAAGTAGAAAAATCATCGTCTCGTTTATTGCCACGGATATCGTAAGGACTCGACAACCAGTCGGCACGCATATAATTCCAGGCACTACCGCTCAGTGTATTTGTACCAGCTTTGGTTACAGCACTAATAGTACCACCTCCAGCGCGTCCCAAAGTAACATCATACTGATTGGTCACAACTTTAAATTCGCGTACCGCTTCGATGGAAATCGAAAAGGGTGCACCACTCCGACTTGTTGTGGATCCCGCCGAAGTAGGGTTTTTCGAATTCATACCATCAATCGTAAAATTTGTGGAAGAACCTAGCTGTCCAGCAATACTTCCGCCAGTCGCTAAAGGCGATAAATCTGTAAGCGAAGTAAAATTACGTCCATTAACAGGTAAACGGGTTACATCTTTTGCACTAACTGCTGTTGCAGCACCTAAATTCTCAATCTTATCCTTTAAGCCTGTAGTCGCAGTGATTTCCACTGCATCTAAGTTTTGGGAGGATTCGGCCATTCCGATACTGACACGCACGACGTCACCCTGATTAAGTGTATATCCAGTGCGAACCTGCTCCCCATAACCTATAAATTGTACACGCACGGTATAAGGCCCTCCCAAAGGAAGTTCTTTAAAGTTGAAATCACCATTATTGTTGGTGGACGTTTTAGTAGTAAATCCCGTGGACTCATTTCGCACCTGTACAGAAGCTCCGGATATGGGCTTATTTGTTTCATCCGTTATTTTTCCGGTAATAGATGCTTGCGTTGTTTGCGAGAAGAGATCGTGTTGCGCAAACAAAAAAATTAATAATACAATGAATAGTCGTTTCATTTCGAATAATTGCGGTTTGATATTTGGCAAAACTATCCGTATAGTATTAATTGAATGATTTCTTTATGTTAACAAATTATGTCTACTATAATTTGTAACGCCTTATCTTGATCTATTCAGCCTAATTATCATATAAATAGGTAAGACCCTCATTCACTCAAAAAAACACTACAGCATAATTTTAAAATAAAAGTACAAATTTCTTACAGCAATAAATTACAATTCATTACATTTTTTTATGTTATTGGTTTCATTTTATCATTTTATCTTTCAAATTGTTTTCGAAACACTTCGGGAGTAATACCCATATTCTTTTTGAAAAATTTGGTGAAATTGGAATTATCGCTAAAATTCAGTTGATAAGCAATAGTTGAAATTGGTAACTGAAGATTAACGAGCAGCCTTTTAGCCTCTAAAACCACCCGATTTCTAATTAATTCACCTGCTGACAGCCCTAATATATCAGAGCATATTGCATTTAGATGATTGGGGGTAACGTGTAATAAAGCAGCATAGTCCTTTGGCAGTCTCATTGTATTGAAATTCTTTTCAACTAATTTTTGAAAATTTCTAATCAGCGTTTGGGTGGAAACTGAAATCTCCCCACCTTTCGTTATTCGCAGCGCCGCGACATTAAAAAAAAGATCCAGCGCTTTCACTCTTAGTCTATCAAGATTCATAGGGTTTATCGTCAATCTCAATTGCACCATTTCTTTAAATATTGATTCGATCTTTCCTCCAGAGTCTACAGGAACGTCTATTATTGATTCCTTATTTATCCCCCTAAAAAAGCTAAAATCTTCCAGGTCATCAGGTCGCAATAAAAACGACTGAAAAAAGGAATCAGAGAAATTAAGCACATAACCGTCTACATCACCATGAAAATCCCAATGGTGTACCTGCCCAGGTATCATGAAATAAATTTGAAAAGGCTTCACTTCAAATTGCTCAAAATCCAAGGTATGCCAACCACCCCCCTTTGTAAAATAAACGATATGATAGAATGAATGCCTATGTGGAATTAACAATTTCTGATGTTCTTTTATGTAGGGAACAAAGGATTTTACCAAGATGTCATTTTGCGTAACGCCAAGCCCTTTAATATCATATACGGGTAGCGCTTTCCTATTATTATCTGTCGAAATCTTCATAAATTTTCGCTTAAAAGCAAATTAAGCGAAAATTAAGATCATAACCGCCATTTCTATGTTTCAATTGAAACACAAAGAGCTAAAAAAACCTTCTCAAGAAACATGAAGGGACTGCTGTTATTAGAACAAGTAGAAACTTAAACCGACTACTTGTTATCATGAATAAGATCAGGCCTATACTGAAGTCCTGGTGTTAACCAAAAAAGCAGGACGACCCTTGAATATCTGTAATTTAACGGCGCCAGCAGCAGAGCTGTTCCCAATGCCACGGTAAGATACAGCCAAGGTGATTCTAAATTCCCTGTCAGTATATAAGTAGCTACACAAGCCGTTATCAGTTCGGCGACATTCATTGCATAGCTCACAAACATTGCTACATAAAAATACCCCGGCTCCCGTTCAAATTTAAGTGCACAATGTGGACAGGTCTCGTTCATCTTTTGAACTCTAAAACCGTAAGTCTTACCGGTAAACATGGCACCCGTACGACAGCGTGGGCATCTTGCATACATCGCCGCTTTCAATTCGCTTCTTTCTTTATGATTTCCCATATTCTCCTTAAATAATAAACGAAATGCC
The DNA here is from genome assembly GCA_035565175.1 of Pseudosphingobacterium sp. Classification (GTDB taxonomy): domain Bacteria; phylum Bacteroidota; class Bacteroidia; order Sphingobacteriales; family Sphingobacteriaceae; genus Olivibacter. The sequence continues at coordinate 4,309 of DATMSZ010000030.1, read as the reverse complement.
TCTCAATTTCATCCGCACATGTTAGAAATCATTCGTAATCTTTTGTCAGACCACAACATCATGATAGCGGATGAATTAAGTTTGTTTTCTAATACAAAGTTAAAGATTAAAGGAGGTATTGTATGGTGTCATTTATGCTAACTGTGGTATATTTTACTGATTTATCACCTTACTACTTTAGAATTATACAATTGTGATAAAAGAGGTAGGAGCTTTGCTACTTATACTGCAACTGACAAGAACATCCAGCTATTTTCGCCTATTAACAGCGCTGAAAAGCGTTACAATCCATGCACCAATGAGTTTCTAATAAAATTCTAATTTCTTTCCAAAAATTCTCTAACGATCATTTACAAGTTATTACTTTACCTTTGCAGCGGTATAAAATAAATATAAATGGATACTGGTCCGCATTATTCAACAAGCCGACTTTCATACTAAGGGGTATAGTTCTTTTGGCGCTATGCAATTGGATGAAAGACTGCATAAGCAAAGAAACAATGAACTTTCAAGATACACATCCTGCTGATATTGCAGAGCAACTTAGCTTATTTGATGTAAGAACAAGGAATATCGCCTTTATCATGTTAAACGATGATGAAAAAGTAGAGGTCTTTTCTTATTTAGATATTAATACGCAAAAGGAGATTATTAAAAGTTTGGGAGACAAAGACCTGTCGGAAGTTCTAAACAACATAGAGCCTGACGATCGGACTTTACTTTTTGAGAACTTTCCTGACGATCTTATAAAACGCAGCATAAATCTTTTAAATGAAGAGGAAAAAGAGGTGGCCTTGAGCTTGATAGGCTATCCCAATGACTGTATTGCCAGGTTGATGACGCCTAATTATGTACAGGCCAAAAGCGACTGGACCGTAAAACAGGTTTTTGCTCATATCAAGAAATTTGGCAAAAAGGCAGAAACACTCAACTATATTTATATTGTAGACAAGCATAATAAATTGGTTGACGACTTATTAATCGGTCAGCTGCTCATGGCCGATCAAGATGACACTATGCTAAAACTGATGGATGAAAATTTTATTTCCATCACTACTATAACACCTATAGAAACGGCACTGGACATCTTTGAAAAATATGACCGTGCTGCATTACCTATTACAACAGAAAAGGGTGTATTGGTAGGCATCGTAACAGCTGATGATATTTTGGATAAGATGAAGGAGCGGGATACAGAGGATATCCAAAAGTTCGGTGGTGTTGAAGGCCTCGACCTCTCGTACACCAAAACATCGCTGTTTGAACTTGTTAAAAAAAGAGCTGGGTGGTTAATCATTCTCTTTATTGGAGAGATGTTCACGGCCTCCGCTATGGGGTATTTCGATGCTGAAATACAGAAAGCTGTTGTACTTGCACTATTTGTTCCTTTAATAATATCAAGCGGAGGAAATTCGGGGTCACAAGCGGCTTCTTTGATTATTCGAGCTATGGCCCTGGGTGAATTAAAATTAAAAGATTGGTGGTACGTAATGCGTAAAGAAATATTATCAGGCTTCTTTCTAGGTTTAATATTAGGCACCATTGGCTTTTTAAGGATTTTCATCTGGCAGCAAACCGGACTCTACGATTATGGTATTTATTGGGTTTGGGTTGCCTTGAGCGTCTCTATATCTCTTATTTTCATTGTTCTCTGGGGTTCTCTGTCTGGTTCTTTGATTCCGTTTCTACTAAGAAGAGTCGGACTTGATCCAGCTACCGCCTCCGCACCATTTGTGGCAACTTTGGTAGATGTAACGGGACTTATTATTTACTTCACCGTAGCGGCCATATTTCTTTCGGGCAAAATCTTATAAATCCACAAAAAAACAAAGGCTCCGTTTATGAGGAAGCGAGAGCCCTTGTCTATAAATCAACCTAAACCTATTATTTTAAACGACATTATAGAAGTTTTGTTTTACCGATCTTAATTTTATTTCGCAAATCTCCCAACAACCAAAATGAGTCTGATGCTGTAGCTTAACACCTAATTAGATAAGCGCACCACACATTCAGACACAGGAAAAAACTTGAGTTATTTTTTTAGTTGGTTGGCAACAACCTGTTGCTATTTAAAATGTAATCGATTAATTATCAACAGCATTTATAGCTATTCCCGTTTTTTTTACGTATATTACAAACCATGTGGCCAATAAAATTACTGCCACCGACATAAAAAAACATGATTGAAGAACCAATTTTAAGAAGAAATGAAAATTTAAAGACCCCTATTCTAGATGATCAAATTAAAATCGCTTATCTGATTTTAGTACATCGCTTCCCCAAGCAGTTCAAACGGCTTTTTAAGGCCATCTACGATCAAGAAAATTACTATTTAATTCATCTGGACAAAAAAGCTGAATCAAATACCCGTGCTGACGTTGAAGAATTTTTAGCAGATTATCCAAACGCTTATATCCTGGAGAGTAAAAATGTTGTCTGGGGAGGATATAGTATGGTACAGGCTGAACTGAACGGTATGAAGTATCTCTTGGATATTAATGCCACGTGGGACTTTTTTATTAACCTTAGCGGACAAGATTTTCCGCTTAAATCGCAGGAATCTATCCGAGACTATCTTAGTCAAAACCGAGGCAATAATTTTATTAAAATTGCTAACCAAGCATCCGAAAGACCAGAGACCATGAATCGGATTGAAAACTATTTTGAGGAAACAGAAAATGGTTTTTTAGGTATTCCTTATGAAAGGGCTTATCTCAAAGACATTGTTCCCTACATCGGCGGACAATGGATGATCCTTACAAGAGATTGCTGTGAGTTTATATGCAATAGTAAAGAGATCGTGAAATTTGAAAGGTATTACCAAAACACACTTATTGCCGATGAATCCTTTTTCCAGACTGTTATCATGAATACCTCTTTTAAAGGTAAGATAATTAATGACGATAAAAGAGCTATTATCTGGATACCAGACGGAGATATTAAATTGCGACCTAAAACCTTTACGATGTCTGACCTTGCTTTTTTATCGACCGGTGATAATCTATTTGCGCGTAAGTTTGATGACAACGTAGACGCTTTTATTCTAGATATAATGGTACAAAATTTCGACTCGCCCCGATTGGCTTGCTAACATAAAAACACCATTTTTATTCGAATACATATTAGATTAATAAAGGTCTTACTTCCGATGAGACCTTTATTTTTATAAGGGCATAAGTAAATCAAATACCTGTTATTCTTTTTTGAATTCTTTTACAATTCGAACTACTATTGGTATTGTTACGCCAAGAATGATTGCCGCTATCACATATTTAAGATACGGTTTCAAGAAAGGCATACTTCCAATAAGATAACCTGCCATCGTAAAACATACCACCCAAGCCACTGAGCCTATAAATATATATAATAAAAAGCTACTGAACCTTAACCTGATTATGCCAGCCACAATAGGGCCAAACGTGCGAATCAACGGAAGAAATACGCCAATAGATAAGGCCATCTCACCATATTTTCTATAGAATTTCTCAGCAGTAGTAAGATATTGTTTCTTGAAAAATCTAGAATCTTCCCTTCTGTATAACATCGGACCAGTTTTATGGCCAATGCTATAACCGGTAATATTCCCTGTTACCGATGCCAAAACCCCTAAACCACACACCATCATAAGGCTATGATCAAAAAGATCTGTCGCTATTAAAACCCCTGCCATAAAGAGAAACCCGCCACTTGGGAGAAAAAAGCAGAAAAACAACCCCGTTTGGCCATAAACAGCCAGAAAGATAAGCAGTGGACCACCTGCCTTAACTAGCGTTTCTGTATCAAACATAAATTCAATTGTTTATTACACCGAATCAATAACATATAATAATTAGGTATAGTTTTAAAGTACCATATTAAAACAAAAACATCAATGTCGGGCAAGGTTTAAACGAACAAAATTATGCTGGTAGTGTTTAACTTTTTACAAGATGAAATAGATGGAAGCTATCAATAATAAGGGATAATACCCTCATCTGTATAAAGCGGGAAATTTAGAACCGGTATGAACGCTATAAAAGGCTACACAAATAAACCAGAAAACTTTTGGCTAAGACTTGATAACGCAGCTAAAATATATCCTGCTATCAAGGACAAAGAACTGACTTCTGTTTTTCGTATCTGTGCCATAATGCTTGAAAGAATAAAGATCAAGGAGCTTTTTGAAGCAGTAAAGGCAATCGAATCCCGATTTCCATATTACAAAGTAAAATTAAAATCAGGTTTTTTTTGGTATTACCTTGAACATCAAGCATCACCTATACAGATAAAAGTAGACGAAGGTAAACCTTGCAAATCATTCGAAAAAGAT
>DATMSZ010000029.1:0-2866 GCA_035565175.1 Pseudosphingobacterium sp. | reverse complement strand
ACATAGCATGAAAATATTTAGCGTGCAATATATTACAAAATATATACTTTTTAATAACGTATTTTCAGCGGATATAAAACAATAAAGCCGAAACACCAAGAGCTACCAAGTTACCATTTGTATCGCTACGATACAGTAGGTGTTCGTTTCCGAACACTTTTCAAAAATACAGTTTGAGAAAAAATGCTTTGATAATTACGAATACAAGCTTTGGCCAGTTGGCCCAATATCTGCTAACCTTATTGAGCTCAATTGTTTTTCTCATGTTAAAGAACTACTTAAAAATTGCCTGGAGAAATTTGTGGAAGCATAAAATGTTTTCATTAATCAACATCGTGGGACTTGGGATTGCGATTCCCTTCGCGCTGCTGAGTTTAATACAGGTTGTGGTAGTTTTTGAGAATGACAATTTTCATCCATACCAAGAAAGAACATATAGAATTATTACCGATATAACTGAAAAAGAAGGAGCATTAACCTCATATGCTTCTTCTCCTTTTACCTTAGCAGAAAATATCAAGAAAACTTATCCTTTTATAGAACAGGCAACCACGGTATGCCGTGGCTATGGGTGGCAGCTTGAAAATAATGGAAAAAGAATTTCAGTGAATCCAATATATGTTGAGCCTCAGTTTTTCCAAATGTTTACCTTTCCGCTTGATAACGGAACTTTTTCGGAAGACCCGAATACCATGGTGCTATCACACGAAATGGCAAAAACATTCTTCAGAAATGCCAATCCGATTGGTAAAACGCTTACACATCCTGACTATGGATTGTTGACGGTAACGGGCGTTTTAAAGCCCTATAAAAGGGGAACTCATTTCCGTAGCGATGCCATGGTGTCAATTGCCACATACAAGAAGTTTAGCAAGGAAAAACTCGACAACGATCGTACTGCGTATACCTATGTTTTGGTAAGACCAGGTACAGCCGATGCTACATTTGCTTCTGCGCTAAATACCACCGCCAACGACATCAATAGAAATTCTCCGCTAGAAAACAAGAAATTATCTTTTCGCCGTCAGCCGCTACCAGACATTTCACCTGATTTTGAAAATCTACAGGACAATCCTTACACTGAAGATTATATAGATATACTGGTGAATCTATTTATGGCGATAGGAATTGTTCTATTGGCAGGCTTTAATTACACAAACCTTACCTTGGCACGTTCATTAAGCCGTGCAAAAGAAGTGGGTGTCAGAAAGGTGACGGGGGCCTTACGTCATCAGATATTAGCACAATTTATTTGCGAGGCGGTAGTAGTGGCGTTATTAGGCTTAACGCTGGGATTTACATTGCTAAAGCTTATGCAACAGTTTTTACACATGCCTTGGATCATATGGGAAGCTGACAACAACCTTATTTTATGGCTAGTATTTGTGACGTTTACTTTTTTTACCGGCATAATTGCAGGTACCGTTCCTGCGTATTTATTGTCGAACTTTCAGCCGGTCAATGTGCTGAAGGGCAATGTAAATCCGGCGTCATTTGGAAAAGTAAGTCTAAAAAAAGGTCTGATAGTCATCCAGCTGGTAGTTACCTGCTGCTTTTTGGTTTTTATAACGTCGTTTTACAGACAGTTTAAATACATGGCAACAGATAATGAGAATTTTAACAGAAAAAACATTTATAACATTACTGTAACCGGAAATTATAAGCTAATACAAAATGAATTAGCCCAGCAAAAAGAGGTAGAACGTATTGGGCTCGTTTCAACTCCCTTCGGTGGTACCTCAGCCAATTGTACGGTAAAGAAAACCGAAGTTTCTGAAGCTGTCAATGCTAGTTATTATGCCGCGAATGCCGCGTTTATTACAAACATGAACTTGAAATTAATCGCAGGGAGTAATATTCCGGAAAGCACGGCTGATTCTGTATCTAATTTTGTGTTGCTAAACGAACAGGCCTTGTATACACTTGGGCTTGGATCTCCTTATGAATCAATTGGAAAACAAATTGTATTAAATGATAAACAGGTTATCGTTGCGGGAGTACTAAAAAATTTCTGCTATTACATTTACCAGTTTGGGTCCAACCCCTTGATCATGCAGTATAATCCCTCGCAATTTCAGGTGCTAAGTGTTAAAGTTAAAGATCAAATGGCAGCATCAGCGTTAAAAGCTGCTTGGCTACCAATTTGGAAGAGACATTTTAGATATCAAGAATTTGCTTTTTCCGACTATGAGAAGGAGCTCTACGAGCGTTACAATCCTAGTGCTGATATGGGGTTTATGGGCTTCGCGAGTCTTTCAATATTTATTATTTCGATATTAGGCCTAATCGGCATGGTTACTTACGATACTGAAAAACGCATAAAGGAGATCGGAATCCGTAGGGTGCTGGGCGCATCCGTCACAAATGTGGTTCGTAAACTATCAAGCGGCTATTTGAATCTATTATTTATCGCAGCATGCATCTCCACACCCTTAGGCTTGATAATTGCTTATCAGGTGAGTCAATCTTTTGTATTTAATAATGGAGTAAATATGGGGCTGACAATCGTGCTGTTTGGAATGGTGTTCCTAATAGCATTGCTTGTTGTAGTTGTTCAAACAGCTCAGGCTGCCTTCACCAACCCGGTAAAAAGTTTGAGGACAGAGTAAATGATTGCTTATTGTGTATTCTAAAAAAATGAACCTTCTTCTGGTCAAGAGAATACAAAAGTAATTCCTGATCATTTTGCTGGTGTCAGCAAAATGATGGTCACATTTCCAAGTCTCTTCAAATCCCACACAATTGGTCATGCACATCAGCAAGCAATTAAATGAAACCCCTTGTATCAAGGGAGAGGAAATTGCTTTCCCCGAGCACAACCTTTTTTTGTTTTCATTCTTGCGTGAAGAAACAGATGGTGCATACC
>DATMSZ010000028.1:0-3540 GCA_035565175.1 Pseudosphingobacterium sp. | reverse complement strand
TATTACTCAATAACGAGATTATGACCAAAGATGAGGATGAATTCCGTCTTCATAAAGATAAAGAAGCCGTTAGGTCATATTTTCTAGATTATGTAAATAAGAATACGGTATTCTTTTATACTCTGAAAGAAAAAATTGATTACTTAATAGAAAACAAATATTACATCAATTTTTACGAGCATTATTCTTTTGAGCAGATGAAAGAAGTGTACGATTTTGTCTATGCCCGTAAATTTAGATTCTCCTCTTTCATGAGTGCTTTCAAATTTTTTCAAAGCTATGCGTTGAGAGACGATAGTGGTGAAAAATTCTTGGAACGATATGAAGATCGTGTGGTATGTGTTTCTCTCTACCTCGCTAGAGGTGATTTAAAAAGAGCTCTAGAATATGCCGAAACGTTAATTAACCAAGAATATCAGCCTGCCACACCAACATTTTTAAATGCAGGAAAATTACGGTCGGGCGAACTGGTTTCGTGCTTCCTTGATGAAATTGGCGATAGTTTAAGTGGCATTAGTTATGCCGTGGATGAGGCGATGAAACTATCTTCCATCGGTGGCGGGGTATCTTTTAATATTTCCAAAGTACGTGCTAGAGGCGAAGCTATTAAAGGTGTCGAAGGCAGGTCTAGCGGCGTACTTCCCGTTATGAAAATACTGGAAGATACTTTTTCTTATGCCAATCAGTTGGGACAAAGACCGGGGGCTGGGGCAGTCTATTTAAACATTTTTCATAATGATATTGAGGAGTTTTTAGACTGTAAAAAAATCAATGTCGACGAGAAACTCCGTATTAAATCACTTTCTATTGGTGTGATCATCCCCGATAAATTTATGCAGATTGCAGCCGATGATGAAGTTTGCTATCTCTTCTATCCGCATACAGTATTCCAAGAATATGGTAAATATCTTGATGAGATGGATATGACGAAGATGTATGACGAGTTGGTAAGCAATCCTAAGGTGAAGAAACGTAAAATAAACGCACGTCACTTATTGATAAAAATCGCTCAAACACAAAAGGAAAGTGGTTATCCATATTTGTTCTTTAAAGATAACGCTAATAAAGGACACGCTCTAAACGGGATCGGTTCAGTTAAATTCTCCAACCTTTGCACGGAAATCATGCAGCTGTCTGAAGTGTCGGATATGAATTCTTATCATGAGGATGACACCATTCGCTATGGTATATCTTGTAACTTAGGGTCCTTAAATATTGCAACGACCATGGATAATAAACGCATCAAAGAGGTCGTTAAAACAGCCATGCGTTCCCTAACAATCGTATCTGATATAACAGATATAAAAATGGTGCCTACGATACAGAAAGCTAACAGAGAGTTGCATAGTGTTGGGTTAGGGGCGATGAACCTTCATGGTTATCTTGCTAAAAATTTCATTACATATGAAAGCAAAGAGGCATTAGATTTCTGCAACGTCTTTTTTATGATGGTTAACTTTTACTCCATTGAATGTTCCATGGAAATAGCGAAGGAAAGAGGGGCTACATTTAAAGGTTTTGAGGACTCGGATTATGCAAGTGGTGTTTATTTTGATAAATATACTTCGGAAAATTACCAACCCGTAACGGATAGAATAAAAGAACTCTTCGAAGGGATCGAAATTCCTGATAAAGCCGCATGGGAACAGCTAAAACAACAAGTAAAGGAACATGGTTTATATCATGCCTATCGTATGGCTATAGCACCCAATCAGTCTACATCTTATATCATGAATGCTACTGCCTCGATCATGCCCGTGGTAGATACTATTGAAGTGCGTGAATATGGGGATAGTACCACATACTATCCAATGCCTTATTTAAACAATGATAATTACTTCTACTATAAGTCGGCTTACGATATGGATCAAAATAACGTATTACGTTTGATTTCGGTGATTCAGCGGCATGTAGATCAAGGGATATCAACCATCTTACATACAAACACCAAAGATGGTACACGCGATTTAGCTAAATATTATATCTACGCCCATAAAATGGGATTAAAATCGCTTTATTATACGCGTACAAGAAAGGCTTCCATTGACGAATGCATTTCTTGTTCAGTTTAAACTTTAGTTGCGGGTTACGAGTTGCCGGTTATCAGTCTTTGATTTCTTACGTTTCGTAACACGCAAAACATAACTCATAAAAATAATAAGTTGCCCGGTTGCCAGTCACTACGTGTTATTTAAGTCTGGCAACTTATAACTCATAACTCACAACTAATAGTAATGAATCAATATCAAGCAGTAAACTGGAACACTCCGGAGAATGAATATGTCGGAATGTTTTGGGAACAGAATATACGGCAGTTTTGGATAGATACAGAATATATACCATCAAAGGATATTGATGTATGGAAGAAGCTGTCGCCAGAAATGCAGGAAACCTACAAAAAAGCGCTGGGAGGCTTAACCTTATTAGATACTTTGCAGAGCCATACGGGTATGCCCAAACTTTTAGATCACATAGATGGATTGCAAAGCAAGGCGGTGCTTTCTTACATGTGTATGATGGAGGCGATCCATGCGAAGTCATATTCTACAATATTTACAACAGTAGCAAGTACACCCGAAATAAATGAGCTGTTTGAATGGGTACAAAATAATAAATACTTACAGTTTAAAGCGGCGACCATTGATCGGTACTATCGCTCGTTAGATAAGAGGAAAGTAAATAATGAGGAATTATTCATGTCGTTAGCCGCTTCGGTGTTACTGGAATCCTTTCTTTTTTATAGTGGCTTTTTTATTCCCTTGTGGCTTGCAGGACAAGGGCAAATGGTTGCAAGCGCCGACATTATTAAGAAAATAGTTGCAGATGAATCTATTCATGGTGTTTTTGTTGGATTACTAGCGCAAGATATTTATAGGAAACTTCCAAACAAAGAAAAGACCAAGAAGGAAGTTATTGATCTATTGATGCAGTTATACGAGAACGAATTAAAATACACAGAAGAGATTTATACCGATGTAGGTCTTACAGCAGAAGTGAAGGAATATGTGCGTTACAATGCTAATAAGGCGCTTATGAACTTGGGCTTTGAAGAAATCTTCGAGGTGAAAGAAGTTAATCCAATTGTGTTAAATGGTTTAAATTTAGAAACTACGCAGCATGATTTCTTCTCTAAAAAATCGACTAATTATGAGAAGGCAACTCAAATAAGTCATTTGCATGATGAAGATTTCAATCCGGACTTATCTGTACCCGTTTAGCGTAATTTTAGTGAAGGGCATGAGCTTAAAGCTAGTGATGAATGATGAGATATGAATGATAAGTGATGAATCTTTGACGTTTTCGACTTGCTACTCATTTTCTCATATCTTGCTACCTGTGTTTGATATCTTGCTACTGGCATCCTAACACTTAAAACCTAATAGAGAAATTTTTGTTATAATGGTAAACATAATTATTTTATCATGGCAAATGTTGGAAGTAAAGAATACCTTTTAATAGAAAATGATCGGGCACAGAATATGGATTTCTCGGAACGTGTCATTTCAATAGGTACGGGAACTTATATGATTTATAAAGGAG
>DATMSZ010000027.1:0-8435 GCA_035565175.1 Pseudosphingobacterium sp. | reverse complement strand
ACTATCTTGTTTTAGTTAAGAGCTTATTTACACAATAGATCTGTAGAATTGGCTACACCGCTTAACGGACTTAGGTAGGGAATACCCAGCTCAGCGCCTCTTAATATAAACCAGATACCGAATAAAATAAGCAAGAATGGAAGCCAGGCGGAAAATCTAAAGTTCATTCGTCCCTTTAGAAAATTACCGATTGATGCGGTTCCCAAGAGTAGGGGCAATGTACCCAAACCAAACATCAGCATAAATAAAAAGCTTCGCAATACAGATCCCGTATTTACTGCCGCTGCCGCTGCCAAATAGACCATTCCACACGGCAATAAACCATTTAAAGAACCTATCATAAATTGTCCGCCGGGTTTTCGCAACCAAAAGCCCATGTATTTAATGATGGGCGAGATAAACAGGTTATTCTTTGTTGAGAAAAGAGAAGTATAACGACCTATTAAATGATATAGCCCCATCCCTACAAGAAAAATGCCCGTAACGATGCTCAGTTGTTGTTGCCAACCATTCAGCCAAGTGCCAGCCCCCAATAAACCCAATATCAAACCTAACATGCCATATGTGAGGATGCGCCCGGTCTGGTACAACATGATGTTGCCCAATCTATGCATAAAGGAGCCTTGTGCGTTTGGTAAAGCAAACATAATAGGCCCGCACATGCCCACACAATGTACGCTACTCAGTATACCAATGAAGAATGCCAAAACCATATAATGAAGTGTTAGCTGTCGTATAAAATGTTTAGTTGATGTATATAGACCGTTCTTGTAAGTAGGGGGTATCTTTATTTTTCCAATCCACCGCCACATGCCATAGTCCTTTTTTAAAATCTTTTAGAGATATTTTATAAAAAGATTTTGTTGTAGTAAAGCGCACAGCCCTGTCCAGATCACTGTCAGAAGGACGTTTGAAATAAATAATCCCAGTATTTATATTATCTGCAAAGGCAATAGAAAGGCTATCCTGTTCTACAGAAACAGTAATTGGTGCATTGTTAAGAACAACATTCTGTTTCTTGTTGTATGCAAGATCATAAGATAAACCCTTTTCATAATAGTCGGCTTCTTCCAAAGTGTCGCTATTTTGACTGACCATATAAATACCAGTCACCACCACTGCCGCCATGGCTATAGCCATACCTATGATAATTTTAATTCCCCAATTCATTTTTCTTCCTAACTAACAGCAAAACTATTGACCAGCGCCAACGGGTGCTACAAAATTGGTTTTCATTTTTTTAATGTCTTTTCCGTTCGAGATAATCCTGATATCTACCTCTGTTTTATACTTCCTGATCTTATTCTTTTTTGCGATCAAAAAGAAAGAAAATTCAACAGATTCACCTTTTTTAAGCGCATGTTTATTATTAAGCGCCTGGATCGTGAAATGTTCATCGTTACTTATAACAGTAAAGGGTAATGTTCGTGATGTTTTATTGGTAAGCTCCATATTATATAAATTGGTCACAGTGCCGTCATCCCTGAAAATATAACTAGTTCCCTTTGCCCTTAACAAGGTTCCGTCTATCGCACTTCTACTCATGATTAAGCCGAAGAATACCACTATCAGCACTACCAACACTATACTATAAGCGATGGCACGCGTGTTCTTCTTTTTTGTTAATGCTAGTCGGTCGATGTCTCTACTAGTGTAAAATCCAATCAGTTTTTTCGGTTTTTGTATCTTCTCCATTACCGCGTCGCAAGCATCAATACAGGCAGTGCAATTCACGCATTCCAGCTGTATTCCATTCCGTATATCTATTCCTGTTGGACATACCTGCACACACAGTCCACAGTCTACACAATCACCCGTGCTTTTCTCTTCAATCAACTTATTTAATTTACCTCTCGGTTCCCCACGCTTGTAATGATAGGCAACGGTAATAGTTTGATCGTCCAACAACACCCCTTGTAAACGGCCATATGGGCAAATGGTTGTACAGACAATTTCCCTTACATAGGCAAAAACTCCATAAAACAGGCATGAAAACAGGAAAATAGAGGCTAAACCACCTATATGCTGCTCAACAGGATCACTAATAATTTTGAGTAATGCCTCAACACCTAGTATATAAGACAGAAAAATATTAGCAATGAAAAAGGAGACAATAAAAAAGAGACTGTGTTTACATAACTTCTTGATCAACTTTGTTGTGGTATAAGCACTCTTTGCCAATTTACGCTGCTCATTTGCATCGCCCTCTATCCAGTATTCAATTCTCCTAAAAACCAGTTCCATAAAGATCGTCTGCGGACAAGTCCAGCCGCACCATACTCGGCCGTATACCACGGTGAATAATACAATAGCCACCATTGCCACGAGCATACCAAAAACAAAAATATGCAGGTCTTGCATGAAAAATACGGAGCCAAATACAACAAACTTTCGCTCAAGAACATTAAATAATAGCAAAGGTTCGTTATTGATTTTTATAAAAGGAGCTGCTATGAGCATACAAAGCAACAGATATCCTACATATTGCCTATAAGTAAACAGAGGACCTTTCACCTTCTTGGCATATATCCAGGAACGTTTACCCTGGTTCTCGCTTAGGGTTGTCGCTGCCATTCCGTTATTATTTAGTATCCGTAACAGTCAAGGTTTCAGTGCTGGCGGCTGTCTCCTCCAATTCCCCTTGCGGTGCTTTTCCGTTTGGCGGGTTTGTGCCACGCAGCGAAATAATATAGTTGGATACCTGTGCTATCTGTGCAGGCGATAACTGTTGTTCCCAGGCAATCATCCCTTTATCAGGTACACCACGTTTCACCGTCTTGAAAACAGCTTTAATACTGCCGCCGTGGAGCCAGTATTGATCGGTCAGATTAGGCCCGATTCCTCCTTCACCGGCTCCGCCGTGGCAAGCAACACAGTTCTGATTAAAAATGGCCTTTCCAACCGCAAGTGTTTCGGCACCTTTGTCCAGCGTCACGGTATTCTCATCTACATTATCTGCCTGACTTGCCAGATACATTTTTCGATCATTTTCGGCGACGATCATTTCCTTTGCATACTCCTGGTCCTGATTCATCCCAATACCAAAAACCTGATAAATCGCGATATAGACAACGGCAAAGACCAATGAAGCATAAAATAGACCCATAAACCACACCGGGATCGGATTATCCAGTTCCTTTATCCCGTCGTAGCTGTGATCAATTATTAAGTCGTCTTCCTCTGCTAAGGGGCGCAAGCCCATTAACTTATTCCATCTGTCTTTTCGTAATTGTTTTCTTGACTTATGTTTAGCTGCTTTGGCTGCCACTAATTCCATTTCGACTTCCGGCATCGTTACCCGAATCATGGTTTTAAAAGCTTTGAGTAATACCATCGCTGCAACTAACAATAATATCATGACCAACAAAAGGGAAAATATCAGTATGTCTTGATGTATATTACCGCTACCTAAATTTTTTATAGATGTCACTGTGGTGCTATCTACTTGCAATATGAAGCCACTCATAAAAACTATTATTTTTTACTGTCCAATAATTCTTTCGCCTCTTCATCCTTCAAGGGCAAACGACTCATATAAGAGCTGTGTTGCTTTCTCATCTTTATAATCAATATGGCAACAATGATGAAGAACAACAGGAATATCCAGAGTGAAGTAATAAGATACCACTCATTACCTTCGAGATTTGTTATCTGCTTAAACATATGCTTATGGTTATTTTTCTACTACTTTGATGTCGGTGCCTAACCGTTGCAAATAGGCAATGATTGCGACGATTTCACGGTTGTCTAATACATCAACCTGGTTCTCTTTTAAATTGGCAGCAATAGCCTTGGCCTGACCTGAAAGGTCAGCATTAGCCTGCTGCTCATAGTTAGCAGGATAGGGAACACCCAACTTACGCATCGCAATTATTTTACTGGCAGTAGTAGTGGTATCCAATGCCTGTTCAATGAGCCAAGGGTATGACGGCATGATGCTGCCTGGAGACGTAATGGTTGGATCTAATAGATGGTCAAAGTGCCATTTATTTGGATATTTTTTTCCGATGCGATGAAGATCGGGCCCCGTACGTTTTGACCCCCATAAAAATGGGTGATCGTAAACAAATTCACCCGCTTTACTATATTCCCCGTAACGCGCAGTTTCAGAGCGGAACGGGCGGATCGTTTGTGAATGACAGTTCACACAGCCCTCACGGATGTAGATGTCGCGTCCCTGCAGCTCTAGGGGGGTGTAGGGTTTTACACTGGTGATGGTAGGCACGTTTGACGAAATCATAAACGTAGGCATCATTTCCACCATACCACCAATTAAGATCACAATTAATGCAATGACCATAAACAAGGCTGGTTTTCTCTCTAACCTGCGGTGTGCTGATTTCTCGTTCACCTTTACAGGGGCTAAAGCCATTGCCTGCGCAGGCTCGTTGGCAATAAGTTTTCCCATTCGCATGGTGCGAATAAGGTTGTATGTCATCAGCAGCGCTCCTGATAAATATAGAGCGCCACCCACTGCTCTAAGCATATGCATTGGCAAAATCTGCAAGGTGGTAGCTAAGAAAGAAGGATATTTCAACACCCCCTCCGGTGTAAATTCTTTCCACATCAACCCTTGAACTACTGCGGCCCAATACATCGGGATGGCATAAAAAAGGATGCCAAGTGTACCTATCCAAAAGTGCGTGCTGGCCAGCTTTTTCGAATAGAGTGTTGTTCCATAAATTTTTGGTATGGCCCAATATAGAATAGCGAAGGTCATAAAACCGTTCCAGCCCAGAGCACCGACGTGAACGTGGGCTACAATCCAGTCCGTAAAATGAGCAATAGCATTTACCTGTTTCAATGAAAGCATGGGCCCTTCAAAAGTAGCCATGCCGTAGGCAGTTAGGGCCACTACCATAAACTTCAAGGTAGGTTCAGTTCTTACTTTATCCCAGGCACCGCGCAACGTTAAAAGACCATTGATCATTCCTCCCCAACTGGGGGCAATGAGCATAATCGAGAAGGCCACGCCTAAGGATTGCGCCCAGCCTGGCAAAGACGTATACAATAAATGGTGGGGTCCTGCCCAGATGTAAATAAAAATCAGCGACCAAAAGTGAAGAATACTCAATTTATAAGAATAAATAGGTCGATTGGCCATTTTAGGCAGAAAATAGTACATCATTCCTAAATAGGGGGTGGTCAAGAAAAAAGCCACTGCATTGTGCCCATACCACCATTGAACCAGTGCATCTTGTACCCCTGCATAGATGTAGTAACTTTTCCAAGCAGCTATTGGCAGTTGTACAGAATTTACAATATGCAATACAGCGATGGTAACAAATGTTGCGATGTAAAACCATATGGCAACGTACATATGCCTTTCTCGCCGTTTGATAATTGTACCGAACATATTGATTCCAAAAACCACCCATATGATTGTTATAGCGATATCTATTGGCCATTCTAGCTCCGCATATTCATGTGAAGTGGTGAGGCCTAATGGTAACGTTATTGCTGCCGCTAGAATAATGATTTGCCATCCCCAAAAATGGATTTTACTCAAGGCGTCACTAAACATGCGTGTTTTTAACAAACGTTGCATCGAGTAGTAAACGCCCATAAAAATTCCATTTCCAACAAAAGCAAAGATCACGGCATTCGTATGTAGAGGCCTAACGCGTCCGAAGGTGGTGAAAGGAGTTCCGAGGTTCATGAATGGCCAAACTAGTTGTAAGGCTACCAGTAGTCCAACCGTCATGCCTACAACTCCCCAAAAAATGGTTGCTATACCGAAATTTCGAACAATTTTGTTATCGTAGTTAAATGTTTCAAGCTGCATAGTTCTTGCGTTTTTACTGCCGTAAAAGTACGCTCCAACCAATAGGCAATGAATGATAAAGATTTTGCTAAAGAGTGATTGTCATCACATAATGTGTTCCTGATCTGACTTTTCCGAATCAATGCTTTCTTCGTCTATATCCACTAATTCATCATCAAAAAGAATACGCATGGCAGGAGTATAGGTATCATCATGCTGTCCGTTCTTACTTGCCCAAAAGAAGGCTATTAGAAAGATTAATGCAATAATAACACTGCAACTTATTAAGAAGTAAATAGCACTCATTTTACATTTAAAGTTTATTTCTTGAGGCAATGATACGGGTGGTCAAACTGGTGAAGCTCACAATAGTAATGGTGCTTAAAGGCATTAAGATTGCGGCAAATAAAGGCGACATCGAGCCTTGAACAGCAAAGTATAAACCAAAGATATTGTAGGTCAGTGAAATGCCGAAACTGGTATAGATCACCTTCATTGCCTGCTGAGCCATTTTAAAGAAGCGAGGGAGTTTACTAAAAGACGGTGCATATAATATAGCATCAGATGCAGGAGAGAAATTATTAACGTCATCGCTAATGGCCATCCCAAAATCTGCCTGCATCAATGCTGCCCCATCATTTAAGCCATCACCCAGCATCGCCACGCGTCTGTGATCTTTCTGTAGACGGCTAATGTATTGGGCTTTATCAACGGGCAGTTTGCCGAAATGTAGAAGCCTTTCATCAGGAAATATATGCTTTAGTGCATCACTGTCTCGCTTTGTGTCGCCAGATACTAAGTGAAGCGTATAATGCGTTTTTAAGCTATCTACAATGTTTCCCAGCTCCGGCCGCCAATGTTGCTCTTGATAAAAATATCCTTTCAGTTCACCAGCTATTTTTACATAGATGCTTGCGTATCGCATGGAAACCGGTGATACACCAACAAATTGTGCGCTTCCTATCAACACTTCCATATCATCAATACAAGCTCTAATACCGCCCCCTGGCACTTCGTCATAGGAAGTTAGGGGTAACACGCCGCTATGTTTTATTGTTTTTATAATTTCCCTGCTTTTAGGATGGTTTGAGTTTCTACAGGCAGAAACGATAAGATCCTGCTGGTGCGGCGTGAGTGCGCCGCTAAAAGATAGATCGGTGCCAGAAAGCGTTGTGATGGTGCCCGTTTTGTCAAACACCAGTGTATCCACTGCAGCCATTTTTTCTACGGCAAGCGTGTTCTTTAAATACAGGCCATTTTTATCAAAAATACTCAATACGGCAGCAAGCGTAAAGGGAGAGCTCAAGGCCAATGCACACGGACATCCAATGATGAGCACAGCTGTAAAGGCTCCCCAAGCTTTGTCGGTATGTCCGTGGTATAACCAAAAGCAGGCGCTTAAAATTGCTAAACACAATAAAATGGGTGTAAAATAGTTACTAACGGTATTACTGAAATTGTGAAAGGTTATCTTTTCCTTACCATCCATCTGATTCCACAAACTCGTTAAATAGCTTTGGGATACCGGTTTTATTATTTCCAATTCAATTGCCTCTGCGGTCTGTTTGCCCCCTGCATAGATAATTTCACCCAGTACTTTTTCAACTGGAGTAGATTCTCCTGTTACGAAACTAAAGTCTATCCGCGCGTTTCCTTTCAGCAAAATTGCATCGGCGGGGATAATTTCATTGTTGCGGATCAGTATACGATCGCCCACCTGTAACTCCGCGAGCGCAATTGGTTTTTCCTGATTATCTAATAGCTTGGTAACAGCCACCGGGAAATAAGATCGGTAATCTCGTTCAAAGGAGAGGTGATAATAGGTTTTACTTTGTATCCATTTACCCAGCAAAAGGAAGAATATCAGTCCGCAGAGGGTATCTGAAAACCCGGCCCCCGTATTCGATAGAATTTCCCGGGCAGAACGTATAAATAGGATAAGTATGCCCAGCGCTAATGGAACATCTAAATTCAATCGGTGTTGCATTAAGCTTTTTACAGAAGAGATAAAATATGCCCTTCCACTGTATAACATAGCTGGCAAAGCAAAAGAAAGGTTTATCCATCGAAAAAGACTAGTATAATCTCTTTCAAAATCAGCCATACCAAAATATTCTGGAAAACTGATCATCATAGCATTGCCAAAACAAAATCCGGCAACAGCTATCTTTCTAAGCAACGAAGCCCCTTCATCTTTGTGGCTTAGCTTTACAACATCTTGCAATGTTATACGCGGGAGGTAACCTACACGATCTAATAATTCAACCAATTCTTTCAAGGATAGTTCTTGGTGGTCAAAGGTAATACGCACCTGTTTCTTTATAAAGTCAGCTCTTGAAGTATGCACATGCTTATCTAATCTGTATAAGTTTTCCAGTAACCATATGCAAGAGCTACAATGTATGGAAGGTATATAAAATGTAATAATAGAGATTTTGTCGTTTTTAAAATCAATTAACTGATCGGCAATGGACTTTTCGTTAAGATAGTTGAAATCTTCTTTGGTAGGCGATAGCTGTTTCCCTGGATGTTTGTTATATTTATAGTAGCTAGTTAAACTATTTTTGCTCAACAATAAATAAACGTTTTGGCAACCAGCGCAGCAAAATGCGTGGTCATCTACTGTATAAGTTTCTTTGTCTATCTTATCGCCACAGTGGAAACAAGATTG
>DATMSZ010000026.1:0-33138 GCA_035565175.1 Pseudosphingobacterium sp. | reverse complement strand
ACTCAAATAGAGTACCTTATCCAACAAAGACTTTTAGTCTTTCACTACTAAATAACATTACATTATTAATACTCGGCATGCGAGGTTGCTGAACTTATTTTTATCAAGTTCACATTTGCCTGTTTTAATTAGCTAACAATAGATGAAATCTACTTCCAGAGCGGCATTCGCTTTTATTTTTATTACAGTTCTTATCGATATTACAGGTATTGGTCTAATTTATCCCGTTCTTCCAAAACTTATCTCCGGTTTAATACATGCAGATATTAGTACTGCTGCTGAATACGGTGGATGGTTAACATTCGCGTATGCAATTATGCAATTTACTTGCGCTCCTATCATGGGTAATTTAAGTGATAGATATGGCCGGAGGCCAATACTCCTATTATCGCTCCTTGGTTTTGGCTTAGACTGCCTTTTAATGGCCTTTGCACCCACGATTATGTGGCTTTTTATTGGACGAATCATTGCGGGAGCCATGGGCGCTAGCTATACAGTCGCTTCTGCTTACATTGCGGATATCAGCAGTCCCGAAAAACGTGCTCAAAACTTTGGCTTAATAAGCGCAGCATTTGGTATCGGCTTTATTATAGGACCAGTTATTGGTGGTTTATTAGGTAAATACGGCACGCATGCACCTTTCCTAGTAGCCGCTCTTTTAAGTTTTCTAAACCTGCTTTATGGCTTCTTTGTTTTGCCTGAATCATTGCGGAAAGAGAAACGTCGCGGTTTCCAATGGTCGCGGGCTAATCCCGTGGGTTCGTTTAAACATCTAAGCAAGTTCCCTGCCGTAGCGGGGTTAATACTTGCCCTATTATTAATTAATATCGCCGGACATTCAATTGAAAGCATTTGGTCATTTTTTACAATTGAGAAGTTCGATTGGGATGAACAGCAAATAGGTTATTCTCTGGGGTTTATGGGCGTTGCTTTTGCCTCTGTGCAGGCGGGTCTTACCCGCGTCTTATTGCCGAAGATAGGCGAAAAAAGGGCTATCATTATTGGTCTAATGCTTTATACGTTTAGTTTAACCTTATTTGCTTTTGCCAGCCAAAGCTGGATGATGTATGCTTTTCTGGTGCCCTATGCATTAGGAGCGATTTCTAACCCAGCTCTTCAAGGGTTTATGTCTAACCAAATACCTGATAACGAGCAAGGTGAGTTACAAGGCGGCTTAACCAGTTTAATGAGCGTAGGAGCCATTATTGGTCCGCCCATCATGACGTTTCTATTTGCAAGATTTGCAGGACAGCACGCTATCATAAACTTTCCAGGTGCACCCTTCTTTTTTGCGGCTTTATTAATGCTACTAAGCTTACTAATAGTTTTTAGAAGCTTCAAAAAAGGTTAACTTATTCTCTGGTTTATACAAGACGCATCATCAAAAGTTGTTAAACCAGAGAATAAGTAAATTTCAACTATCTAAAGTGTTGATCCTACTGATCATACCCAAAACTCTTTAGGTAGTTTTTTTTACTTCTCCAATCTGATATCACTTTTACGAAAAGCTCGAGAAACACCTTTTTCTGTAAAAATTCCTCCATATCCTGACGAGCATAGGTTCCTACCTTTTTTATCATACTTCCACTTTTTCCAATGATAATATTTTTTTGCGAATCACGCTCAACAATTATCTCAGCACTAATTCTGATCATCCGCTCTTCCTCTTTAAAAGAAGTAATTATTACTTCTGTGCTATAAGGAATCTCTTTTTCATAGAGCTTAAAAACTTTTTCCCTTATAATTTCAGAAACAAAGAATCGTTCTGTCTTATCTGTGAGTTCATCCTTAGCATAATATGGCGGGTGCTCAGGTAGATTATCTAAAACAAATTGAAACACTGCCTGTACGTTATGTGTTAACAAAGCCGAAATAGCAAAGATTGCTTTCGGATTTAAGGTCTCTTGCCAGTAATCTATTTTCGCTTTAACATGTTCTTCTGTGGACTTGTCAATTTTATTGATAAGTACCGCTACAGGAGAGGAAGTTTTTTGAAGTTTTTCAATCACATCACCCTCGTCATATTTTTCATTTATATCAGTAACAAAGAGAATAATATCTGCATCAATAAGTGATCCTTGTACAAAATTCATCATCGATTCTTGTAAAGAATAGGCAGGTTTTATCACTCCAGGAGTATCCGAAAATATTATTTGATAACTTTCTTCATTAACAATCCCTAAAATACGATGCCTAGTTGTTTGTGCTTTCGGCGTAACAATAGACATCTTCTCTCCTACTAATGAGTTCATTAGGGTTGACTTCCCTGCATTAGGCTTCCCAACAATACTTACAAATCCAGCTTTATGTGACATTTTTTTTAAATTTTATTTGCACAACAAAGAAACAAAATATATCTTTGCACTCCAATCAAACGAAAACAAATATTGTTTTTCAGCAATGGAAAAGCAATTTTAACATAAAGATACATTGCGGGGTGGAGCAGTTGGTAGCTCGTCGGGCTCATAACCCGAAGGTCATCAGTTCGAGTCTGGTCCCCGCTACTACAGCCGGTCAAGTAATTGATCGGCTTTTTTGTTTTATTTTAACCCAAGCCTCTCATTATGTTTATTGTTTATGTTCTTTATTCTCAAACATTCGACAAGATATATGTTGGTTACACCTCTAATCTGGAACAAAGATTCAAGTCACACAATGAACTTGCAAAAAAGGGATGGACAGTCAGGTTTAGACCATGGTCTATACTATTTACCGAGCAATTTTCTTCGAAGGAACTCGCAAGTGCACGTGAAAAACAACTCAAATCTGCTAAGGGAAGATTATATATCCGTCAGCAGATTGGCCAATCAAAAATCTAGACCGTCGGGCTCTTATCCGCCAGCTGGCGGACATCAGTTCGAGTCTGGTCCCCGCTACTACAGCCGATCCGCCAGCTGGCGGATCGGCTTTTTTGTTTTAGTTTAGATCTCTTATCACATTCGGTCAATAATTTCCACCTTAACCCTTTATTAAATTGCATAATAAAAGCAATTTATATAAGTTTGTGCACCACAATCCGTGTCAAACGAACACTGGATAGAAGGCTTTTAATTTCGAAAAGTAAAATTTAAGTATATTATGTCAAATACATCCAAAATTATCTACACCAAAACTGATGAAGCGCCTGCTCTAGCGACGTATTCATTATTACCGATTGTCAAAGCTTTTACCGCATCATCGGGTATTGATGTAGAAACCAGAGATATTTCCTTGGCGGGAAGAATTCTCGCTTTATTTCCTGAATTCCTAACAGATGAACAAAAAGTCTCTGACGCATTAGCAGAATTGGGTGAGCTAGCTACCAAACCAGAAGCCAATATTATTAAACTTCCTAACATTAGCGCATCTATCCCACAATTAAGATCCGCTATCAAAGAGCTTCAAGCAAGTGGATATAAATTGCCAGACTATCCCGATGAACCGAAAAACGACGAAGAAAAAGAGATCAGAGCGAAATATGATAAGGTAAAGGGCAGTGCAGTAAATCCTGTTCTACGTGAAGGTAACTCAGATCGTCGTGCACCTAAAGCCGTGAAGAACTACGCTAAAAAACATCCACACAGTATGGGCGCATGGAGTGCCGACTCAAAGTCGCATGTAGCAACGATGAATAGCGGAGACTTCTTTCACAATGAGAAATCACTAACTGTAAGTAAAGAAACAGATGTAAAGATTGTTTTCACCGATAGCACTGGCACTGCAACTACACTAAAAGAAAAAACGCATTTGCTAGCTGGTGAAATTATAGACGCTACGGTGATGAGTAAAAAAGCGCTCTTAAAGTTTTTAGACGACCAAATAGCCGATGCCAAAGCAACGGGTATACTTTTCTCTCTCCATATGAAAGCTACCATGATGAAAGTTTCAGATCCTATCATCTTCGGTCATGCCGTAAAAGCTTTCTTTAAAGAAGTATTCGAAACATATGCAAGTGAATTAAAATCCGTGGGAGCAAATCCTAACAGTGGTCTTGGAGATGTTCTAAGTGCCGTTGAAAAATTACCTGCTGACAAAAAAGAAGCCATTAACAGTGCAATCCAAACGGCGATAAAAAACGGCCCCGCTATTGCCATGGTAAATTCAGATAAGGGCATCACCAATCTACACGTTCCAAGTGATGTTATTGTAGACGCGTCAATGCCTGCTATGATCAGAAGCTCTGGTCAAATGTGGAATGCCGAAGGAAAACAACAAGACACCAAAGCAGTTATTCCAGACAGCAGCTACGCTGGCGTATATGCAGCTACTATAGCGTTTTGCAAGAAGAATGGTGCGTTTAACCCTGCTACAATGGGTACCGTACCAAATGTGGGATTAATGGCTCAAAAAGCAGAAGAATATGGCTCTCATGATAAAACATTTGAAATAAGCGCAAATGGTAAAGTGGAAGTTATTGATGCAGCTGGAAACGTCCTTTTAAGTCATCAGGTAGAAGAAGGAGATATTTGGAGAATGTGCCAGGCAAAAGACGCTCCTATACGTGATTGGGTTAAGCTTGCCGTAACCCGTGCACGCGCCTCTGAAACACCTGCTGTATTCTGGTTAGATGAAGAACGTCCACACGATGCAGAACTAATTAAAAAAGTTAAAGCTTATCTCCCTGAGTACGATACAACTGGGTTGGATATCCGCATTCTCTCCCCAGTAAAGGCTACCGAGTTTACACTCGAACGAGTTAAAGAGGGTAAAGACACTATTTCCGTAACAGGCAACGTCTTACGTGATTATCTTACAGATTTATTCCCAATTTTAGAGTTAGGAACCAGTGCTAAAATGCTTTCAATTGTTCCATTAATGAACGGTGGAGGCTTATTCGAAACGGGTGCTGGTGGATCTGCACCTAAACATGTTGAACAATTTGTTGATGAAGGCCACCTTCGCTGGGATTCGCTTGGAGAATTTCTTGCCTTAGCCGTTTCTCTTGAACATTTGGGAGTGAACTATAATAATCCTAAAGCTTTGGTATTAGCCGATACGTTAGACCAGGCTACTGGAAAACTATTAGATAACCAAAAATCACCTTCTCGCAAAGTCAATGAAATTGACAATAGAGGGAGCCATTTCTATCTCGCTTTGTACTGGGCAGATGCACTTGCAGCGCAAGATAAAGATGCCGACTTAAAAGCCCAATTTTCTGCCGTAGCAAAAACGCTTTCAGAAAATGAATCAAAAATCATTGCCGAGTTAAATAATGCACAGGGTTCTAAAGTTGATATCGGAGGTTATTATTTTCTTGACGATGCTTTAGCAGCGAAAGCAATGCGACCAAGTAATACGTTCAACGCTGTACTAGATACTATTAAATAATTTAGCGGTGGCTGCATACAACATGCTTATTCAAAGAGACGTGTTTTATGCAGCCGCTAAATTTTAGTCTTTCATGTCATAAAGAATACTCCGGACATCTTAACGGAACGTAAAATCTCTCAAACAGGGTTAGGCTTGCGGCGCCATCTAAGCAATTATCTGCCAACGTATAATACTCACCTGCTAACAAGAGGTTTCCATTTATCTTCTTAATTTCTACTTTCAGAAACCCATAACAGTCATCACAGTAATTTTCCAATCTAACATCTTTTAATATCGGCAGGTTATCTATGACACCCGCATCATCCAATGCAGCTATTTTATGTAGCCCTGCGTAACCACCAGCTCCTGCAACTACATATGGTACAATTGTACCGTCAGCATAATGCTTACTAAACCGCTGATAACTATGAACATGCCCACTAAATACGATATCGGGCTTCACTCCAGCCTTGTCAAAAGACTTTTCTAAGAAAGAAATCATTTGTAGGCTTGAACCATGATTAGTGTCTGCCGAATAAGGAGCATGGTGTAGGCATATAATGAGTGCTTTTTCCGGTCTTTCAACATTAGCATTCAGCAATTCCTGTATAAACCACGCCTCCTGCTCTTCCGTTATTATTCCAAACTTTGTCGTATTAGCATACAAACAAATAAAGTTTGCAAGAGGGGCTTGTAAGGTCCAGTAAACATTTGGCTGTATCATACTTAACCGCTTACTCCCATCAGAAAAATCTATCACTTGTTGGTTATTGTCGCAAAAAACTTTTGTAAACGCCGCCAAACTATCATAAGGTGTATCCGTGTCGGGATTTATATCCGCATCATGATTCCCTGGAATTGCAAATATAGGGGCTGGGTACTGTTCATAGGGTTTAAAAAACTGGCCTGGGTATTCGCTAGCCTCGCCATGATTATAAACAATATCGCCTAAATGCAACAAAAAAGCGGGGCCTGCCTCATCTGTTTTATCCACTGAAATTTGAGCTGCCATTTCTTTGGCAACTAAATATTGAAAATCGGAATGTTTAACACTTCCTGTATCCCCAACCATATGAAACTGCATGGAATACGACAAATCCACATGAGGCAGCACTTTGTCTATATTTAATCGATAAGGCCACTTACCGGTAGGCTTAGGTAATGGTTTCCACTTAAACGAATCGTCCTGTACGTTATTCAATACTACAGGCCTTTTTCTTTCTACATTTGTCATAATTATACTTCTTCTTAACCCTACTATAGTCTCTACAAAAATACACCACAAGTATTACGCCTGCATTAATAATTTCACAAAAAAAATGAATATTGTGTTAAGCAAGTTGAGCTAAAGAGGAATACACATCGCGATCTATACACGAAATATCAATCCTTATCACTAACTTTGCCACACACACGAACCACAAAAAAGGATAAAAAAGAACAAATGTCTAATATCGTTGCTATCGTCGGCCGACCGAATGTCGGCAAATCCACCCTCTATAATCGACTAACAGAAAGTAGAAAAGCTATTGTTGATGATTTTAGCGGGGTTACACGCGATCGTCATTACGGCCAAGCCGAATGGACAGGCAAAACATTTACCGTAATTGATACTGGTGGATATGTGCATGGTTCTGAAGATGTGTTTGAAGCAGCTATTAGAGAACAAGTATTAATAGCTATTGAAGAAGCTACGGTAATTCTTTTTATGGTGGATGTAACGGTGGGTGTCACAGATTTAGATGATGATATAGCGAAGATCTTACGCCGTTCAAAGAAACCAGTTTTTGTCATAGCTAACAAGGTTGACCATCACCAGCTACATACCGAGGCATCTGTATTTTACAGTCTTGGCTTGGGAGAAATCTATAACTTATCTTCTATGACTGGTTCTGGAACCGGTGAACTACTAGATGAAGTCATTAAGCATTTTGACGATGTACAAGAAGAAGAAAACACTTTGCCTCGATATACCATTGTAGGAAGGCCAAATGTTGGCAAATCTTCTTTGATCAACGCATTAATTGGAAAAGAACGAAATATCGTAACTCCTATCGCTGGTACGACACGAGATTCTATCCAAATTCACTACAGTCAATTCGGCCATGAGTTTATGTTGATTGATACAGCAGGACTACGAAGAAAAACAAAGGTTAAGGAAAATATTGAATTTTACTCGGTAATGCGAACCATAAAAGCATTGGAAGATGCGGATGTGGTCATTCTCATGATAGACGCTACAGAGGGGATTGAGTCCCAAGACATCAACATCTTTCACCTAGCCGAAAAGAACAAAAAAGGTATACTATTATTAGTAAACAAATGGGATTTAATAGAGAAAGACCATAAAACAACAAAAAAATTCGAGGATCAGATAAGAGAAAAAACAGCTCCATTCACTGATTATCCAATAGTATTTACCTCCGTTACAGAAAAGCAGCGAATTTTTAAAGCAATCGAGGCAGCAGCTAAAGTTTACGAAAATAAGTTTAAAAAGATTCCTACTTCTAAACTGAACGATATCATGCTTCCGATTATTGAAAATAATCCTCCTCCAGCCCTAAAGGGAAAATATGTTAAAATAAAATATATTACTCAAATAGCTGGCAAATCTCCGATGTTTGCCTTCTTCTGTAATTTACCTCAATATATTAAAGATCCATATAAGCGATTTATAGAAAATAAACTTCGTGAAAATTTCGATTTCGAAGGCGTTCCAATACAAATATTCTTTAGACAGAAATAATTGGCTCTTCCTAAACTTTAACACTTAACCCAGCTTCTAATAACAATAATTTTTCACTTAAATATTGTTATATTTACCTGTGTGCAAAAAAGGTTAAGCCTGTTCTATAGCCAAGGATCTAATAAATATTTACGTTCTTAAGAAGAGCGGAAGCAGCTGTTATGTCAAATCCGACAACCATAAAAGATATCGCGCGAGCCCTCAACATCTCGGTCTCTACCGTTTCGAGAGCGCTTCGTGACACCTATGACGTCAGTCCAGAAACAAAAATCAGGGTACAGGAAATGGCGCTGAAATTACGTTACAAACCCAACTTTAATGCGATGGGTTTAGTAAATGGTAAAACACATAATATCGGCATTATCATTCCTTTCATAGCAAATTATTATTTTTCTACGGTTATTACCGGTATTCAGGAAGTAGCTTACAATCATGATTATAATATCATCCTATATGTTACAAATGATTCGCCGGAAAGAGAACTCAAGATTACCCAGAACCTATCTACAACCGGGCTAGATGGCCTACTGGTCTCTACTTCCTGCAACTCTGGCGATCATTTCAAGGAGTTAATGTCTCGAGAAATTCCTATAGTCTTTTTCGATCGGGTAATTGACGACCTTTCGGTCTCGAGAGTGATGCAAGATGATTACAATGGTGCGTTTCAAGCTACTAGTCATTTAGTAAAGCAAGGGTACACCAAAATTGCACATATCGCTGGCCCAAAGGGACTCCCTTTTACCGAAAAAAGATTAAAGGGCTATATCGATGCACTGAAACGATATTGCCTACCCATACATGAAGAATGGATTATATACTCCGGTTTCTCTCAAGAGTGTGGAGAACGCGACACCCATATTCTTCTTGATAGATCTCCTCATCTATTACCCAATGCTATTTTTGCCGTCAATGACCGCAAAGCAATTGGAGCTACGTTAGCGTTAAAGAGAAAAAATATACAAATCGGAAAAGAGATGGGAGTTATTGGCTTTACCAATGACCCCGTCTCGTCACTCCTCTCCCCCTCAATTAGCACAATAGCAGAGCCAGCATTTGAAATTGGCCGGATAAGCTGTGAATTATTGCTAAAGCACCTTAATAAAAAGCAAACACCCATTCAGGAAATTGTCTTACCAGGTAAGCTTATGGTAAGACAATCGACCCAAAGGGAAAGTGTTTAGCTCAGCAATGAGGCAGAAGATGGATCTAAATAAAAGGTACAATTTGCATGTCTTTGTAAAATACTAGCTGGATAAAGATTATTCACTTCTTTTTCGACGCTATCTTTGACCGCTTGAGCTTTTCTGGCATCTGGTACTGAGCAGATGATATAATGAGATTTGAGTATTTGGCTTACCGACATACTTATGGCTTTTGAAGGCACTTCTTCAAGAGAATGAAACCATCCCTCGCCTAACTGCTGTTGCCGACACTGATGGTCTAAAGCCACTACTAAATAAGGTTCATCTGTATCAAAATCAGCTGGTGGATCATTAAATGCTAAATGACCGTTTTCGCCAATCCCCACCAAAGCAACATCTATTGGATGCTTTTTTATCAGGTTACCTAAGCGCTCGCGCTCGTTATTTTCATCAGTTTCTCCATTTATGAGATAAGCAGCTTTTAGCTTACCCACCTTATTAAGAAAACGCTCCTGTAGGTATTTTCTAAAACTTGCAGCGTGAGTTACGGGCAAACCGATATATTCATCAAGGTGAAACATAGTCACTTTCGACCAATCAATTTCTTCCTTGATTAACTGGTTAATCGTTTCAAACTGGCTGGTTCCCGTAGCTAAAATAATATTGGCCTCCCCATTTTTTTCTATAGCTGCCGCAATAAGCTTACCTGCCGCTCGCCCCGCTTCCTTACCTAACTCTTTAGAATTCTCTGTCTTAATAATGTTCATATATTTTTTATTTAAATGCTATAATAAATAATTTCAATCTGTAAAAAAGCGAAAAACATATCTTGGTTGGCACCTAAAGCTACATTTTAACTTCTGTAGTTCCTCCACTTTTAAGGGTAATATCAACGGGTGCGTTATTTTTCCATGCCCCGCCAGTAAAATCGGGAATATCAATGGGAGCGCTTTTATTAGCAACAGACCACTCACTTAAGGGACCTATTACGCTCCAAGTAGCCGCATCATATACATCCATATCCATGGGCAAGCCATTCCTTAAGCAATCGATTAACCGCCAGTCCATCATAAAATCCATCCCACCATGACCGCCAACCTTTTTAGCCAGCTCACCTATTCTTTTTACGATAGGTGGTGTGTAACGATCCTCCAATTTTTTCATTTCTTCCTCACTAAGCCACCCTTCATGGCTTGTCGCGATTTTTCCTGGCAGCGGATATTTTTGAGCGGTAGCTTTAGTCCCACTTAACAAATGAATACGAGAATAAGGACGAGGAGAAGAAACATCGTGCTGAACCATGATTGTCCGACCTTTGCCCGTACGGATGGTACTGGTATTTATATTACCTCTAAAAGAATTTCCAGTAAATTCTTTAAAGGCAGCATCCTTCTGCGCTTCTTTTTCCGCATATCGCTTCAATAAGAAATCATTGGATGACATAGACACCATATAATCTAGGTGGTCACCGCGATTTATATCCATCGCCTGACAAATGGGACCAAAGCCATGTGTCGGATATAAATTCCCATTATGCACAGCATTTTCTCTTAAACGCCATAAATTCCAACGTGCGTCTTTTTTAAAAAAGCTATCTAAAATATCATGGATATAAGCTCCTTCGCCATGGATTAATTCGCCAAAGAAACCCTGCCTAACCATGTTGAGCGTAAGAAGTTCAAAAAAATCATAGCAACAATTTTCGAGCATCACACAATGTTTCTTAGTTTTTTCTGATGTTTCTACCAACTGCCAGCAGTCTTCTACCCTGGTAGCTGCAGGAATTTCGACAGCTACATGTTTTCCATGTTCCATCGCATAAACGGCTATAGGTGTATGAAGTGCCCAATGTGTGCAGATATAAATTAAATCAATATCCTCTCTTTCACATACCTTTTTCCAATCTTCTGTACCATCATGATAAAAAGCAGGGTTGTGCCCCGAACGTTTAATACGTTCTTTCGCTGCCTTCACTTTCTCTGGTCTGATATCGCATAAAGCATTTATCTGTACGCTATCTAAGTAGCTTATCCTCTCAACAGCCGCGCCTCCTCGATTACCCAAACCTATGTAGCCAATTCTCACCGTATCAATTTTTGGTGCAGCATAACCGCTCATATTAAATTTCTGCGTGTACTTTCGACTGCTGGTTTCCAGGGTATGATGAAGTTTATCCTCCTGCTTTTTGGCCTTTTGTTCTATTCCAGAACATGATATCGCCGCTCCCGCAACTGTACTGAGCCCGGCAATACCGGTATATTTCAAAAAATCACGCCGGTTACTTTTTATTTTCATATTTCGTTTCGTTTATCATTGATTAAAAATTCAACCTTACTAGACTTATCCCACTGTTTTGCAAAGCATTCAACTTCGTTATGCATGACTTTTGCTTGTTCTCGACTCATTAGCTTTCCCGACATACTACGTGGATAATAAAAATACACCTTACTTAATGACAGAGCCGACATTAATGAGATGTCACCCCACTTCAACACGTTTGGCAGATGAATAGACATGTTAAAAAAATCAATCCCTGCTCGTTGGTCAAATCGGTAACTATAGGGAGCATCATACAAATTCAGTACGTCTACCTTGTTCCACCCGGAAAAAATTAAGGCAGCAACAGCAGACTCTTTGTACGCGTTCAGTTCAATCCGTTTATGCCCCTTTTGCATTAGCCATTGGTATATTGCATTTATGTCTGCAAACCACTCGCCCATAACGGTTCTTCCCAGCCAAATAGAAGATCTCGATAACGTATGAAAATCTGGCAGCTGTCCGTCAATCCTACGTGATTCAGCCGAGCTTTGCTCCCCTGTGCCCCAAAGATCTACTAAGAGAATATTTTCATTTTTTTTGATTGCAAGCTCAATCAATTTTTGGGATATGCTATCCTTACCACCGGGATGGAAAAATACACGACATAGTTTACCTGTGGTAGAGGAGGCATGCCATAAAAAAGGAATATACTGTCCTTTGTCTGTAATAAGCACTTTTTTTTGCCAGCCCTTTTCCAAGCCAAGATCTTTCACCTCCTTTATTTCTCGCTCTTCTATCTGTCCTATTAAAATTTTCAACTCTCTCCCTTTAGTCGCTAAGCTGGTATCGTTATGTCTAAGCAAGTCGTCATGTAGACGCAACCCTTCTGACTGACAAAAAGAAGCTGTAGTTGCAACACCCGACTCCCTATTTTCACTTGGATAAGTAGCCAAAAGTGATACTGCCAAAGGCGAAACTTCTGGCGTTTTGGCGACTTGGCCCTCTCCAGCACTCTTCAATTGCAAATCAAACCAACCAAGCATCGACTCCCGCATAGTAGGCCAGTAACCGTGGCCAGTATCAAAAAGTTCATATGCAAGCTTGTTATCGGCTCGCATCATAGAAAAAATAGGCTTTGCCCTTTCATAACTTTTGAGCATTTCAGACGGGAAAAACGATGGGTTCGAATCATTGGTAGCACTTAAAATCTTTAGTGCCCTGGGCGCTACTAATCCAAGTACCGCGGCCTCTTCGGCATATGTTAAACCATTGGGTAAAAGTTCACAAACACAGTTACTATTCATTATATAAGACTGAAATGTCCCTACGCTAACAACGGGCACTACCGCCTTAATTCTTTCATCCACAGCCGCCAGCCACATGGCTTGGTTTCCTCCTCCACTTGCCCCGGTAGCACCTATATTTGCAGCATCAACCTCAGGCAAAGAGCAAAGCAAATCCACTCCCCTCATATTATCCGTCAGTTGCATCCCTAGTAAAGATTGCCCCACATTTAGTAAGGACGCACCTAAATTGGCACCATGATATTCCTCCTTACCGATGTCTGTACAGCGTTCTCCGGCACCCCAGGCATCTATTGTCAGCACCACATAACCAGATTTCACCAATACTTGTGCTACTTCTTGGAACAAGCCAGATCGCCGGGCATTCGGCCAATGCCCATGTGTAACGATTACTGCAGGAAAAGGACCTTTTCCTGCAGGCAAGTACAAATTGCCCGTAGCAAACACGTTAGGTCTTGTTTGAAAACGAATGTTCTTGATGGAATAGCCACTTTGCTGTACCTCGCCCGTTTCTTTTATTGCGAAGGACAATGTTTGCGACGGCAATGCTCCGGATTGTTCTATAATTTTTTTTCTTAATAGTTCGCGTTGCTTTAGCCAATCTTTTTTATTATCAGCAATTGTTAAAGTTTGAAATGCCTTTGCTGCCAATAGGCGATAATGGGACGCAACAAAATCACCAGCAGGCTTTTCGTTAATCACCTTTGGTAAATGCTCTTGTGCATTCAATATAACAGGAAGCATTATCAGCATATATAAAACACTCATTAATCTATAGATACACATCTCTAAACAGTATTAGTCGACATCCCACCACAGCTTAGTGGCAGCGTTGTCGGGACCACCAAGTAATTTCCTTCCTTCAGCTAAGGCCGTTCCGTTAGTAGATGCCTCAACGGAAGAATAAGGCAATCTATTAATAAAGCTACCCAATGGCAAATCGGCATTGTCCGATTGCAATAAGGGATACATAGTTGGATAACCGGTACGACGAAATTCTGACCAAGCTTCTATTCCATCAGGAAATATAGCGATCCATTTTTGCGTAGCAATTTGAGCTCGCTGTACTGCTTCTGAAGCACTCCAACCTACTGGGATCGCCGATACAGCAGCAGAATTGGCCTCGTCGCCCGGTGCAACAGGAACAGCAGTGCTTTGGATATAGGTGTTAATAACTGATGCATCCGTCACTCCCCACTGTTGCAAACTCACTGCTATACCCTTTTCGTACAACTCCCTTGCAGATCCTCCCACATTCCAGCCATTCAAAGCTCCTTCTGCCCGAAGAAAGTAAGCTTCTGCGGCGGCCATAACCTCTTGGCGAACATCTAAATGAGCTTGCCAAGCACTCCCCTCATTATTTCTCTCAACCCACTTTACACCTATATTGGACGTCTGATTAGGCCTATTTCCGGGCATATTGATGGCTATGGCAGAAGACCCATTTCTTAATCCTTTAAATTCACCTGTTGCGACAGCCGGTTGAAAGAACACCGCAAGACGAGGGTCCTGATACCCCTTTAAATAAGATGCCATGGTGGAGCTCATGCTAAACTCATTATTTGCTGCATTAAATGCGAGTCCGTTTGCATCATCTCCATTCAGGGAGCGTTGTATAGTAGCACTTTCAGTATTCTCAGTCATTACACCGCTTGCTATGGCTGCTTCAGCTTCTTGTTGCGCCCTGGCAGGATCTACTCTTGAAATTCTTAACGCCATTCGTAAACGCAGGGTGTTGGCAAACTTAATCCATTTCGAAACGTCCCCTTCGTAAATCAGATCTTGGGTTCCAAAAATATTATTCACGTTTCCGTTTTTCAAGTTAACCACCGCCGAATCCAGACGCTTAAATAAGTCGTCATAGATAGACTCTTGGGAGTCATAAGGGATATTGCTTGCCGTGCTGCCCGCGTGAAAATAGGGCACAGGTCCAAATTGATCTGTATAACGCTGAAAAGTATAAGCCTTCATTATATTAGCCAAAGCATATTCTCCAGATGTTGATTCAGTATTATCAAAAATTGCTTGCAGCTGAGGCATCGTCAATACATATGTTATAATCGCGGGCCTGGATAGCCAGTTATCATTAAGCGCATATCGATCGGTTGTAAAACTCGTCGTAGTAAGCGCATAATATTGTGCATACAAATCTGGCATTAAAATGGAAATTGTTTGATAATAAGGTCGATGAATAGTGGCGGCAGATTGTGCACGTGAAAACATAAAAGGAAGCTCTCTTGCGCCCGCTTCTGTTAGTTTGGAAGGATTCGTATTAATATCTTCGAAATCGCTTGTGCAAGATACTACCAATAAGAACCATACTGGTAGTAATATATAGATGAAAAATGTCTTCATTTCGTAATGCTTTTATAGATTAAAAAGATAAGTTTAAATTGAAACCGAAACTACGTGTAGAGGGTAGTATTCCACTTTCGATACCTTGAAAATTGCTCGTCCCAATTGCCACCTCTGGGTCTACCGGTAAGGTCCGCTTTCCAATACCTGGTATATCCAATTTAGACTTACCGCGGTAGAAGAAGAATAAGTTTCTCCCTGTAAGGGAAAATCTTGCAGTTTTAATGGGGCTATTTTTTAGATTCAAGGTATAGCCTATCGACAGTTCCCTTAGACGGAAATTAGTAGCGTCATATGCAAAGAATTCACCATAAGCATTTGTGCCACCCTGTGATACCTGTGTCCACAACTGTTCGGCCGATATAGCGATATTGTTCGCGCTGCCATCTGGCAATACTCCGGGAAGAATCAAACCTCCGTCTCTGTTTTTCGTGGTATAATCGGCGAGGCCAAAGTATCCTAACATGGCGTCGGTTCCCGAAATAACTGTTCCTCCAACACGACCGTCGACCATGAAAGAGAAGTTGAATTGTTTATAGTCTATTTGGTTCAACCAACTGATGGTGTAATCTGGATTAAAATTGCCTATATTTTGTAATTGCTGCACTACGGGTAACCCGGCATTGTTAATTTGATATGCACCGTTTACGTCTTGCGCCCATTTGAAACCATATATATCTCCGTAAGATTCACCAGGTTTAATTAATAAACTACCAAAGTTGGTTGATGGTGATAAACTCGCTTGTCCGATTCCAGGTAATAGCGCCAACACTTGATTACGGTTCAAAGCAAAGTTTAACGTCGTATTCCAAGACAGGTTATCTTTTTTTACAGGATTTCCTGTTAACATGATCTCCATGCCTTTGTTCTCAATATCACCCACATTTACATACTGATTGTTATAGCCTGACGGTTGCGGCAACCCTATAAAGATTAATTGATTAACCGTGTTGGTCTTATAAACGGACGCATCCAAGCCCAAACGCCCTCCAAAAAAACGCCATTCCGTGCCAATTTCCCAGGCCTTCGTTTTTTCTGGTTTTAAATCATCGATATACTTTATTTGATCTCTCGCAACAAACCCATCACCGGCACCTGGACTATAGGAATACGTTTGTTGTAGCAGATAAGGATCGGCATCATTACCTACCTGTGTATATGCTCCTCTAACTTTTGCATAGCTTATCCACGATGGCATTTGCATCAGTTCAGAAAGGAGCCCAGAGAGGCCGAATGAAGGGTAAAAATAACTATGTGGAGCAGGCAATGTAGATGACCAATCATTTCGTGCCGTAACATCCAAGAATAACTTTTGTTGATAGTTAAGCGTAGCGCTTCCATAAACCGATTGGATTTCTTTTTCCGCCACAATATTTGCAAAAGCAGGCGTGCTAGCAAAATTTAAGTCAAACATATTGGGAATGCGTAAACCATTAGCCAATGATTGTGTATTGTAACCACTGTTATTTAGCAATGCTGCCCCAATGTTATAGCTTACACCAAAATCAGTTCCTATTTCGTTGTTACCAGAGAGAAGGAAATCAATGTTCCGTTCCCATCGGTTCACATGATTTTCCTGATAACGCCCTCCCGACAATGTCGGAACCGGTAAAGTGCCCTCATGAAATGCACCCGTAATCTTGTCGTCATACCGATCTAAGCTATATCGTCCTTGAGCGAATAACCAATCCGTCAATTGATATTTTACAGACCCAACCAGCATAATGCGATTACGCTCCTCATTCAATGATGTGCGATACACATCCCAATAAGGATTTTGAAAAAAAGAACTGTTTGTCCAATATAAAGGCTGCGGTTGCAATGTCTCCGCATTTATGCTTTCAAAATTCTTCAATTCTTCAGGCGACATATCTCTTGGCATTATGAGTGCTTCATTTGTTACGCCATTATCGCCTAGCCGTGGTTTATTTTTTATTTTTTGGTTGAGATAAGTAACTTTGACATCTGTAGTCAAACCAGGCAAAATCTCGTTATTCAGCCTTAAATTCAATGTGTTACGATCCAAGCGATTATTAGGAACGATACCAGTGATTGCATTATTTGTATAGGAGGCATAACCCTGCATCTTTGCCGTTCCTCCCGAAATATTAACAGAGTTATTTATAGTAGTACCGGTATTATAGAAGTCCCGTACATTATCGGGGTAGGTAGTCGTGGGAGCTCCCCAACTTCCTGCAGCATCCACTCCAGCTACCCCGCCATTACCCCTGCCGTATGTATTTTGGAAATCCATTAATAATAAGGGTTTATCCATTGTAATTCCACCGCTATAATTTAATTTAACAGCTCCATCTTTACCCTTTTTTGTAGTAATCATTAAAGCGCCGTTCGCCGCTCTACTGCCATACAAAGCGGCAGCCGCAGGCCCTTTTAAAACGGTAATTGATTCTACATCCTCAGGATTAACATTGGCTCCCCCATCACTCCCTGAGTATCCACTGCTTAAACTCTTTTGTTGTGTAGCAACAGTGTTAGCAGATCCTCCTCCACCTTGCTCCGTACTCATTGTATTATCAATAGGCACACCATCTACTACTATCAATGCGTTATTATTTCCGCTAATTGACCGATTACCCCTTAATACAACTCGTACCGCTCCGCCCGGCCCAGTGGCGGCAGGTGTAACAACCGCTCCTGCGACTTTTCCGTTTAGGCTATTCATTACGTTTCCACTAGGATCTTTCACAGTAGTCAGGTCCGCATTCTTCAACTCCTGTGTAGCATAGGTTAACGATTTAGTCTGCCGTTCAATCCCTAAAGCCGTTACCACCACTTCATTCAACTGCGAAGCATTTTCCACTAATAATACGTTAATAGCTGAGTCGTTTTTTACAGAAACTTCTTTCGTTTGATATCCAACGGAAGAGAAGACCAGCACATCACCTATCCTCGCGCTAATGCGATACCCTCCCTCCCCATTGGAAGAAGTACCTGTAGCGCCCCCTTTAATTTTTACGCTTACGCCTGGTAAGGGAGAATTGTCGACTTGGCTTTTGATCGTACCCGATATAGATTGAAGATTCTGGGCAAGGGCTCCTATAGGTAAGGAGATTGCTAGAACCACCAGCAGTATAATAAACGGCTGGATTTGAAAAGGCAAGTTTTTTTCCATAATTTCTCGTTAGGATTGGTAATTCAAAAGGATAAACCTTTTTAATAAAACCAAATCACCGAGAAAAATGCATGATTAACAAAAATACCGACGGAAATCAGCGAGAACGTTATCGAGAAATCA
Organism: Pseudosphingobacterium sp.; assembly: GCA_035565175.1. Lineage (GTDB taxonomy): Bacteria > Bacteroidota > Bacteroidia > Sphingobacteriales > Sphingobacteriaceae > Olivibacter. The sequence continues at coordinate 14,787 of DATMSZ010000026.1, read as the reverse complement.
AGCGATTATCTCTTAAGGGCCTCAACTGTTCTAACTAACATATGATCCGAACTATTCTTTATTCTAAAATAAGCTTCGCTACCAAAAAAGAAACGAGCAACAAGTGCTTTCATATCAGATTCAATCAACTTACGAGCCAATGCCGCTTGTTTATTATTTACTTCAATCCCCTTTTTTTGCGACAGCTTCACAAAATTACTATAAGTATCTTTAGGGAGGTTGTAGTGATCCATATAATGGTCTATAGAAAAGTCTGGCGGGGTGGAAACCAAATTGCTATAAACATAATCGTTAATCAGATTTTCTCTAATTACCTTTTTGTAAAAGCTATTTACACCTAAGGTATCAATAGGTACATAGATATCTGGCATAATGCCACCTCCCCCATATATAGGTCTTCCTGAACTAGTATGATATAGCAAGCCCTTAAATAATGATGTATCTAAAAGATTCTCTTTGTCGCGTGAGAGTTCGCCGGAAATATATCGTTTATTTATCTCATTAAAATATTTATCTATACCGTCTTTATACGACTTTTGTATACTTCTTCCCGAGGGCGTATAATACCTTGCAATGGTAAGATTGATAGCCGATCCATCTTCAAATTCAAACTGATCCTGCACCAATCCCTTTCCGAAGGACCGTCTTCCTACCACAATGCCACGATCAAGGTCCTGTACAGCTCCCGCAACAATTTCGCTTGCAGATGCTGATTTTTCATCTATCAGTATAGCTAGTTTACCTTGATCAAAAATACCGTTTGCGGTCGAAAAATAATCGGTACGAGGTTCATGGGCTCCTTGTGTATAAACAAGCAGTTTTTTATCTCTAAAAAATTCGCTGGCAAGCGCAGTAGCCGACCGTAAATATCCGCCTCCATTTTCCCTTAAATCTAATATTAGCCTACTTACTCCGTATTGCTTCATACGATTAAGGTTTTCTTTAAAGTCATTAGCCGTTTGCGCTCCAAAACGCTTAATTTTTATATAAGCAATGGCTGTATCAATAATATATGCAGCATCAATACTGCTAACAACTATTTTGTCGCGGCGTACTTTTATTGGCTCAGCAAGGTCTATTCCTCCTCTATTAACCCACAAATTAACGGAACTTCCTCTTTTACCACGTACCCTTGCAGCCACCTCCTGCTCTTTCATATTGACACCTGAGATAGGCTTATCGTCTACACCTATTAATTTATCACCAATCTTTATTCCTGCTTTATCTGCGGGGCCTCCAGGTGTTACCGAGGTTATCATAAGTGTGTCTCTAAGGCGATAATATTCCACACCAATACCATCAAAGCTACCATTTAAATCTTCTCCCAATGCTTTGGCCAATGCAGGAGGCATATACGTTGAATGGGGGTCTAAGTGAGACAAGACTTTCCTTATAGCAAAATCCTGTAGCGTGTCGCTACCTACAACATCTACATAATTTTCATTTACTATCTGGATAAGCTGTTGAAGCTTACCACTTTTATCCACTAAAACCGAAGGAAAAATACTATTATTCGTTTTGGTATTTTCATCCACAAAACTTTGTCCGAGCAATAAACCCACAAATAATACCCCGGCGTAAGTAGCGGCAGTAAGTAAGTTTTTTCTAGTTTCAGGACTCATAGCAATTTAGAGGTGCTAAGGTAATTATTATAACGGATATTATCCCTTGCACTATAATGAAATTATCAATTTCAGAGGTAATCAGATACTCTTTTTGTTAGTTATAAAACATTCACTCGGGAGAAACAAAGAGCATTTGCTTTTTAACTGAGACAACATCGCCCGCAAATAAAATATAACAGGCCTTATTAGGTAAAACGTCGTCTTAACAGGAGCAAACCTGTAATCGGAACCACTTAGATTCTTCCAGTACTAGTTTTCGGCCGAGATAATGCGTTTAATAAACCGACAACCATTTAAATAAATTAAAGAGAATAAATCACTTTCAATGTTTTTGCAAATCATATATAAAACTAATTTATCTATGTTTGTAAAAAACTATTTGATAGTCGCATAGCGCATAGCAGTAGACAAATAATTCTATTTTCGTTAACAATTCAAGCTATCAAATGTTTCAGCAATAAATACTTGGTCATTTAAATTTATAAAGTAAAGATGCACGAGATTGAGCCATATTATCGTTGGCGCGATGACTATATCGCCGCTGAAGACGAACAATCTCCATTTTATGGAACAGAATATAGCGAATTTGAGTTTGACAAACAGATTTATAATTTTCTATTGCATCCACAATGGGATTTCTTCGGTTCCAACACGTTATATTTAAAGGTTTTATTTGCCGACTACGAACACCATTTTGCAATTATTGAATTTATTGGCGAGTGGAACGACGCCATTAACAACGATATCATGCTTCTAAAGAGGGAAGTTATCGAGGTAATGCTCGCTACAGGCATTAATAAATTTATCTTAATCGGTGAAAATATCTTAAATTTCCATACATCGGACGACTGCTATTACGAAGAGTGGTTTCAGGAAATTGAAGATGGATGGATTGCAGGCATTAATTTCAGGCACCACGTAATTGAAGAGTTTAAAAATTCAAACATTGATTACTATATCAATTTTGGGGGATTATTAGATGAAATGAGCTGGCGTAACCACAAGCCTATACAGGTATTCCGAGCAGTCGAAGAACAATTAACCAAGCGTCTATACTAGCAATAATTTTTTAATTAACATTTAGGCATTCTTTTTTTCATCTTAGATCTTTATCTTTGGTACAAACCTTGTTCTTATTAAGGCGAACGATATTGCTAATTTAGTATCACCATAAACCAATGGCCTATGAAAACTTTTGTTTTAGTATTGGTTGCGACCTCGTTTTATAATGTACATGCGAAAGCGCAAGACGCTTTAGGCGACAAGAATAGTAAACAAGTAAATAAAGCTTCGCTTCCTACTCCGAAGGAAAAAGAGCAGTTATTCTATTTGCAAAGAGACCCCAACGCTAATACGGTTGTATACACCCTAAATAAAAAGGACGGGAAAATAGACGAAGAAGATCCTGTTAACGCCTACTGGATTTTATATGAGGAAGACGGTGAACGCAAAGATCTAACCTTTATACAGCGAAAGTTTGCATATGGTGTAAATTACAAAAAATTAGCCGACGATGAATATGAAATATCGTTAACATCCTGTAAAAAGCTTCCTATGCGTTTAGCCTATTGTCCTGAAAGCAAACAATACGAAGCATTTGCCTCTATCAACAATAAGCAAACAATCATTGAGCGCATATTTGTACGCATAAATGGTGGTTCGTTATTTAAACCTAATATTGACTATATAGAACTAACCGGCCGCGATAGCAAATCCGGAAAACTTATTAAGCATCAGTTACAATTAGAATAGTCTATTTTTTAGGCGCCTGATCGCTTACACATCTAAAGCCAAGATTATTGCTGGCACTGCTCGCCTCTCCCTTACCTCTACTTCCCGCTTTATATCGCTCGCAATATTGGTTATTACATAAAAACGATCCTCCTCGCTGTACTCTTTTTACAAGTCCTGGTTCGGCTGGATCATAACTGTCTGCGGGGCCTTTTGGATTATCCCTACTAGCATTTTCATATGCATCCGGGCGATAGAAATCTGCGCACCACTCCCAAACGTTACCATCCATATCATAGATTCCGTATGGATTAGCTGGAAATGACTTTACTGGAGACACGCCATCATAGCCATCTTCCACTGTGTTTTTTGACGGGAAATTACCTTGATAAACGTTTGCTACCCACTTTTTTTTCGGCTTTAGCTCATTTCCCCAGTAATATAAATTTCCTTCTTTGCCCCCCCTTGCGGCATACTCCCATTCAGCCTCGGTGGGCAATCTCTTTCCCGCCCATTTAGCAAAAGCATCTGCATCTTCATAACAAACCTGCACTACGGGTTCATTTTCTTTACCCTCTATAGTACTACCGGGTCCTTCGGGATGACGCCACGACGCACCAGGCACATATTTCCACCACTGTAAGTGATTACTCAGATCAACTTGTTCCTTTGGAGGAGTAAAAACAGCCGATCCGGGAACCAACAGGTCTCTAGATACTCCAGGAAAGTCGTCCGGATTAAGCGCTCTTTCCGCCACCGTAAGATAACCGGTCGCCTCAACAAATCTTGCAAATTGTGCATTTGTTACTTCATGTTCATCCATCCAAAAATCATTCACCTTTACCTCATGAACTGGCTTGGCATCAGCAAATTCTTCCGATCCCATTTTAAAAGCACCACCCTTGATCAGTACCATATCTGCATCATCCGCTCCCATGAGAATGTCTCCTTGCGCGCGTTTAGCTGCTGCTGCGCGAGAAGGAATTCCCTCAGATACACACATCGCGACTGAATCACCGGCTTGCTTTTCTTGTTTTTCCCCTGTACTATTACACGCAACAAAGATGCTCATGCCGGCTATCCCAACCACACAAGTAAATAAAAAACGATATTTCTCAATATTCATAAACCACAAATCCAAACTAGCCAAATAACAGCATGGCCAGCATTAAGGTAACTAAGATATTAAATAATTGTGCAATCAAAAACACCCAAAACGGCCGTTTACTGTTTTCTCTAATTAAATCTTTAAAATTTGTTTCCAAACCAATGCTTGTAAAGGCCAAAGCGAACCAAAGACCTTGAACACTCTTTATATCTCCTTTTACAGCTGCCACTGTATCCGCATTCAGGACAAATGAAAACAACAGCGATGCCGCGATAAAACCAAGCACAAATTTAGGAAACCGTTCCCAGATTACACCCAAACCAGGTTTGGTTGCTGCTTGCTTCCCCGAAGGATGATTAGTATAGGTCCAATAAACGGAAATCGCTAGTGCTGCTACTCCCAGCAATACATTCTGTGAAAACTTTACAATGGTACTTATTTTTAAAGCTGTTTCGCCAACCAACGATCCAGAAGCAACTACAGCACCTGAAGTATCAATGCTTCCGCCTAACCATGCACCTGTTACTTCTTCAGAAAAACCAAAATAGCTGGCTATATAAGGCATGCCAATCATCATCGGTATAGCAGTGATCAGCACCATAGAAACTACATATGATAGCTTTTTTGAATCTCCTTGTATGGCACCAGATGTGGCAATTGCGGCAGAAACACCACAAATAGAAACAGCGCTAGATAACATTAACGCTAATTCATCGTCTATTTTAAACTTTTTACAAAGCCAAAAAGCGAAATACCATACTGATAACACCACCACTAAAGATTGAATTAAACCTAGTGATCCGGCCTTTAAGATGTCTGAAAAAATAACATTGGTACCTAATAATACGAGGCCAATTTTCACCAATAGCTCGGCAGACAATGCTTCTTTCAACCATACCGGTAACTTTATCGTATTTCCAACAACTAGTCCTATGCACAAACTGAATATCACGGCCTCCAGACCTAGCTCTTCCATTCTTGAATTACCTGCAAGCAATAAAGCAAAAGCTGTTAAAATAAACACAACTGGAAAGCCAAGTAAGTAAGGTCTAATTTTCCTCCCCGTTAGTATACCACCAACAACCAAAAGAACAAAAGTAAAAATAAGCTGTTGTAGCAAACTTACTAGATTTGTCGAAGAGAAGACGGCCGAAAAACTACTTCCGTCAGACCACTTGTACTTAGGGGCTTCTATATGAAATCCTGCAACGGCCAACCCTATAATAATAAATCCCAAAATCACGACGGTCCAGTCTTCCGTTAAAAAATTCTTCTTGGGCAAGTTCTGTAATTCGGGAGACAAGTCTTCTTCCTTTATTGTTGACTCTTTTGAAATAATTTCTTCACTCATATTTAGTATCTGATTAGTAAAACATCAAAACTATCATAATATGTTAAAAGGAAAAAGAAATATCTAAAACAATTTAACCTGTAAGACCAGGAGTAATAGTTTTCGTTTCTAATGTAATTTCTTTATCCTCCTGCTCATGAATAGCTGGTTCCTCCTGTTTAACAATGTCTTCTCGCACCATTGGGCCATTTGCTGCCAATTCACTCCCCGCTACTTTTGATTTAAATATAGGCCAAAGAAGCTGTGCATACCATTCGTCGCCTTCATAATGTGAAATACCATACGATTTAGGATATTTACGTGTTATCAAAGCTGTTCCGAAGATAACATCCCAAAGGAAAAACATGTTACCGAAATTCCCCTTGTAATGCCCTACTCCGTCGTCTGTTGTATCGGCATGATGAGCATGATGGGTAGCAGGGGTAGAAATCGTTCTTTCAAGTACCCAAGCAATGGGATGAAGCCATTTTTTTTCGTAAAATGGTTTATCCCACTTAATGCTAGAATGCGCCATTTTAGTTATTAAGGACTTTATTCCTTTTGCAAATAATGCCGGGTACCCTAAACCTAAATAGACTAAAATGACAGTTAAGTATGTTTGAGAGAAGAAAATCGTGTAAATAATATTCTGTCTGGAAGCCATGGCCATTCCCATATACGAAGCGGAATGATGTGTTCGATGAAACCTCCATAACCAGGGGATTTCATGATGAAGTCGATGATACCAATACTGTGTCAAGTCATCATAAATGCAAATGATAATAAATCCCCAGAAAAAAGGCACCCATTCAAATGCGTCTTTAGAATATGGCAAAATAAATGGAACAAATTTCAATCCGAAATACGCTACTAAAGGCCTCGTAACTAAACGAGGCAACGCATAACAAGCTAGATCAAGTAGCTTTTCGTTACGATTCCATTCTTTACCATATAGCCCAAATGAAAATTCAAAAATCCCTATTATTAAGGTAAGGACTGCCAGCCCCCAAGTATTAAGGTTGGTAAAGATAGCTTCTATAAATTGTATCATAATAAATGATTTATTAATGAGTGAACGATAATTAATCTAAGGTGTTATTTAACCCATGGTTTTTCACCTGTGATATAGAAATAGAGAAACATCAGCAAAATTGGTAGTGCATAAATTATTATGCTAAGCAGAACGTTTCTCACAATCCGGTCTTTTACTTCTTTTTCTAGTTTCATCAATAAGCCTCCTATGCAATGAGTTTTTGTAAAAAGTTAACAGTAAAAAAAATAATCAACACGGGTATGAGTGTTATAATAATTCCCACAAGAATTTTTTTCGCCAACAAAAGAATGTCCTGAAAAGTCATGTCCTTAAATTTTATGTTTGTTCAATTGAGCGATAATTTCTTCCTTCGAGCTCAAGCCCTGTTTCTTCCAAACAACTTCTTTCCCTTTATATAAGATGAGTGTTGGAAGCGCATCAACGGCCAGTTCTCTCGTTAACCGTTTATTATCATACGCTTCGATATTGACCAATTTCAATTTATCTTTGTTTTCCCGCGCCACATGCTCCACTATCGGTTTTAGTTTTTTGCATCCACCACAGTACCGGGAGCTCACATCCACTAACACCAGTTTATCTGAGTTGATTTGTTCATTAAACGTAGCTAATGATAAACCTTCGCCCACCGACGACTCAACAGGTTTTCCCTGTCCTATCCATCTACTAAGCCCGCCCGGAAATTCATATACCTCCTTAAAATTCTGGGCGCGCAAGATCGCAGCCAGCTTAGCACTACGCCCGTTGCCAATAGAATAAATAAATACGGGCGCTTCCTTCCTTAGCGTCGCCGATATTGACTTAAACCGTTTTTCATCTGGTACATTCAATGCTCCTTTCACATGATTCTGAACAAACTCTTCTTCAGAGCGGGCATCCAAAATCTGAGCAAAAGAGCCCGCAGCCAATAATTTTTTTTCAAAGGCCTCAAAAGGTAAAAGCTTAGTTACACTTTCCTGCGCTATTAACGCACCGTAGGTTAACAGCAATAGCATATAGGAGATTAATTGTTTCATTTTTGTACATTCAAATTGTTTAATACCTTAATTTTTCGGTAGCGTATTTCGTCTATCCGCAACATCGTCCCAAGTGATATAGGGGTAGATATTATTCCTTTTTGCCTCTTCTTCAAACAATAACTTAAGTTCTTGAAGTTTTTCAGGATGCTCTTTCGCCAAATCATGCTGTTCATTGAAATCTTCGTTAAGGTTGAATAATTGCCATTCAATATGATTCGGATCAGGAAAGCTAACATTCCGCAGTTTCCCTCCTTTTTTATCATCGATTTTAAAGGCCAAACCAGCTTTCCAGCCATCCTTATAAATAGATCGTGAGCCGAATATGTAGTAATACTGGGTATGATGCCTAGATGGGGCTTCTTTATCCGAGAAGGAGTAGACTAATGATGTCCCTTGAATGCTGTCCTGCTTAATACCACGGATATAGGTAGGAGCGTTGATATTTAAGAACTCAAGTGTTGTGGGCAACAAATCATTCACATAACCATACTGGTTTCGTATCCCGCCCTTTTCTTTAATTCCTTTCGGATAAAAAACAATCAGCGGATTACGCGTACCTCCTTCTGAATGTGCATCCTGCTTCCAATATTGAAAGGGAGTATTAGCTGCTTGCGCCCATCCTAATGGATAGTTCCCATTCGTGGCTTGAGGGGTGCCGATAAGTTCTAGGTTATCTAAATTTGCCCTGACAGCTTCTGTTTCTGACAATTCTTGCTGCAAGGCTGCTGCTGGCGATCGGGTAATCGTACCGTAAAGCGTTCCCTCCTTACTTGCGCCATTGTCTCCCACCACCAGTAAGATCAAGGTATTATCGAGCTGATTGATTTCTTTAAGGTGATTAACCAATCGTCCCACCTCGTAATCAGTATAGCTTAAGTACCCTGCATACACCTCAAAAAATCTCGTGTAAACTTTTTTCTCTTCATCGGAAAGTTTGTCCCACGCTTTGATATTAGGATTTCTTGCAGGCAATGTGGCATTAGCAGGTATGATTCCAAGTTCCTTCTGGCGGTTGAATACCTGTTCACGATAGTTATCCCACCCTTTATCAAATTTCCCCTTGTACAAATCTCTCCACTTCTCTTCTACTTGATGGGGTGAATGCGTGGCACCGGGAGCATAATATAAGAAGAAAGGCTTATCTGGAGCAGCTTTCTTTTGCCTATCAATAAAGCTAATGGCTTTATCAGTGATCTGTTCGCTCAAATGTCTGCCATCCGGTTCTACATGTGCATTATCTTCCACCAGATCTGGCTTATATTGATCAGTTGCCGAACCTAAAAAACCAAAAAAATGATCAAAACCTTTTCCCGAAGGCCAGCGATCAAATGGCCCGGCATCCGTTGCATCTTGATCGGGTGTTAACCCATATTTTCCTACGGCGAAAGTACTGTAGCCATTTTCTCTTAGTATTTCGGCGATTGTTCCCTTATCAGAAGGAATTCTTCCATCCCAACCCGGAAATCCAAAGGCCGACCAACGATGAGAGAACCCGCCTTCATGCACTCGGTGATGATTACGCCCAGTTAATAACGCTGCTCGCGTTGGCGCGCAGATTGCTGCCGTATGGAAATTAGTATAACGCAAGCCATTATTTGCTAAACTGTCAAAGGTTGGTGTATTAATTAACCCTCCAAATGTGCTACTTGCGCCAAAGCCCACATCATCCAATAAAATCCAAACCACATTAGGAGCTCCTGAAGTAGCTGTTATAGGATTTGCCCAGGCTTCTTTAGAGCTGGCAAGATCTTTTCCAACCACTCCTTTAAATGGCTCTTGCTGCTGTGTAATGTTTTGTGCATGCACAAAAGAAGCAACAAACGTGAAACCGAAAACTGTTTTAATTAATTTTTTCATCTATTTATAATTAGTTCGTGTGTATTTGTTTTTTTGCACTCATAAACCGTATAGCGGTTTTTAATCCATCTGTTTATAATTTGTTTTTAACCTATTCTCAAATTGTTAGGTGTTTCATCTAATTTCTCTGCAAACCGAACAGCAGCTGTTACACTTAACGTAGCCATCCTTACCCGCGCAATTATTTCACACCATCTTAAAATCCCGGATTCTGGGTTAGTAAGTGATTATTATCGATTTCTGATTGCGGAATAGGATACAAAGCATGTTTTTCAGTCGCATTGGTTTTACCAACTTTATGAAGGCTCTTAACAAAAATTCCATTACCAGAGGCGTCCTTTTCCCTTATCAGGTCGAACCACCGCTGATACTCATACACCAGTTCAAGTCGTCTATCCAGGTAAACAGAATCGCGAAACTGATCTTTGGTTAACCCTGCGGTTAGGTCTGGCAGGCCTGCTCTATGTCTTACCCGATTAATTGATTTATAAGCTTTTGCGCTGGGACCATTTATTTCATTTTCAGCTTCAGCATGGATAAGTAATAAATCCGCATAACGTATGATAGGCACATTTGCAGCCGATTCACTGGTCACAGCTGTAGAATTAGGATCCCACCATTTGTTAAAGAAAGGTGTCGAGTCTCCAGGAACTGCCGGATTGTTTAAGGGTAAGTTATAACTTCTTCCGTTAGATGGACTGGTAAAACTTGTTACAAATGTTACATACTTACGTTTATCAGTAGGTCTAAATAATTTAAAAATACTGAAGAAATTATCGTTCCCTTCTTTATAGTATCTTACCATATGTGCATAATTGCCCCTTAAGCCCGGTATACTGCTTAAGATTGCACGAGGCGCCTCATTATTCCCCTGATTTAGGGAATTTGACTTAAACTGTGCTGAAAAAATATGCTCTTTTCCATTCTTAAACGCCGGCAAGAAAACCTCCGCATAATCCTCGATCAAATCATACCCGTAGCTACCAGAGCCACCATCCTGTGATGAAAGCACCTCTTCCGCTATTTTAACAGCATCGTCATAATGTTCTTGTATTTTTAACGGCAATGAAGCTTCTGTAAGGTATACTTTCGCCAGCAGGGCCTTTGCAGCCCCTGCTGTTGCGCGACCTACGTCGGGCGAGCTATAATTAGCGGGTAAAGCTGCCGCCGCTTCCTTTAAATCTTTTTCAATCTGTGCATACACTTCTGTCGCCGCACTCCTAGGAACTGCATAATCATTTGCATCTACATATTTCTGATATTCTATAATAAGCGGAACATCGCCATATAAGCGTACCAAATTGAAATAATAAAGTGCTCTTAAAAACTTAGCCTCAGCAAGCAATCTGTTTTTAAGGCTTTCATCAAAATCAATTTGGGGTATTTTTTCCAGCGCAACATTCGCGCGCTTGATCGCTGCATAATGTTGCTGCCAAATTTCATAAATCCTCAGATTAGTTGAAGAATGTGCCAAAACTGATAGCGAACGTACGTCTGGATTCGTAGCACCTGGTCCCGGATCCTCGTCATCACCTGCCATATTCATTCCTGTATTAAACAAGGTATTATAAGGTGTTTGAACGGAAGAACCTCCTGAATTAAGGAAGAAATAAACAGCATTAACGGCATTTAAGGCGTCATCTTGTGTTTTGTAGAACTGTTCTTCTGAAATAATAGCAGCGGGTTCTTCTTCAAGAAATTTTTTACAAGAAGTAACCGTAAGACTTATTAGGATGATATAGATTATTCTTTTCATCTGTTTATTTTTTTGTTTTTAATTGTCAGATGGAGCCTTTGATGATTAAACCCCGAAGGGCTCATGAACACAAAAGCCACCTTAAAATTTGTGAATAAATAATTGTTACTCTATGTGTTTAACAATTATGTTAATCATATAGGATTCATTGTCAATGTTTGTATTTTATAAGGTTAACGAGACACCAAGTTGAACGGACTTATTATTCGGATAAATACCTTGATCAATACCTCTATTAATGAGAGATTGCTCTGACTGGCTAACCTCCGGATCAAAGCCTGTATAATCTGTCCATGTCCATGCATTTTGTGCCGAAACATAAATTCTCAGGGAATCAAATCCCGATTTTCCAAACACGCGTTTTGGTATCGTATACCCAAGCGAAACATTCTTCAGCCTAACATAAGAGGCACTTTCTATAAATCGATCTGAAATGGTAATCGCTGGATCTTGAAAGGCTGCCTTTACATCTGTATTCGTATTGCTTGGGGTCCAGCGATTTAACACCTCACGTGAAGCGTTAACGTAGCCAGTTCCCAATTCCAGATTTGCTCTGTTAGCATTATATAATTTACCTCCAAAAGAACCTTGGAAGAAAACGGACAGATCAAAACCTTTATAACTGAAATTATTGGTAAGCCCTGCAGCAAATCCTGGTTGATTCGCTATGACGATTCGATCTCCCGCCTGCGTAATTTGTCCATCACCATTGAGATCTTTATATTTTTGTCCACCCGGACTTTTATTCTGTTGTGGAGTGAGCGGATTATCGCCCTCCTGAATAATTCCATCCGTCTGATAAACGATAAAAGAGCCCAGCGGATACCCAACCTTTGCAATAGACGGTTGCGATATCAACGGAATAATTTGATCTACCCCTGGGCCTAAGTCTGTGATTTTATTGGTATTTCTCGAAAAGATTGCAATGGTTTTCCAATTAAAATCTCCGACAATGTTATTCGAATTAACATAGACTTCCACACCCTGATTAGAAACAGCACCAATATTTTGATAGATCGCTGCGATTTGTCCGCCTCCAAACTCGGCAAGTCCAGATGTTCCTGGAACTGTTCTATTTAGCAATAAATCAGTGGTTTTCTTGTAATAATAATCAGCAACCACCGTTATCCTATTATTAAATAGACCTATATCTACCCCTGCATCGAACTGAAAAGTTTTTTCCCATCCTAACGCTGGGTTAGGAACGGTAACTGGAGCAAATCCATGCACAGTAGTATTAGAGAAGTTATATCTGAAATAATCGAGCTGCGACAGCGATTGGTAAGAAGGGATATTTTGATTGCCCGTAGTACCGGCACTCAAACGTAGCTTGAGCTGACTTATGTTGTTGACATTCTTGAAGAAATCTTCATTACTTACATTCCATCCCAGTGCTGCTGAGGGAAAGTAGCCCCACTTATTTCCTGCTCCAAATTTTGAAGAACCATCTGAGCGAAAAGTAAGGGTCAACAAATAGCGATCATCATAAACATAATTGATTCTCCCCAGAAATGAAGCCAATGACCAATCATTTGCGATTGAATTAGGAGTTCGGTTAACAATACCCGTTCCTAGATTATTAAATGAAAAAGCGTCGGTGGCAAAGCCTGCAGCCTCTGCGACAGCTCCTTCGCTATTCGACTGTTGAGCTGTAAATCCTACAATGGCATTGATCCTATTTTTCTCATTAATCGTTTTGTCATAGCTTAGGGTATTCTCATTAAGCCAATTAGACGTAAACAACGAACCAACCTGCGCCAGCCCCCCTAAATCTAATCCCTCGGCGGTGGTTTTTGGTAAGTAACGATTCTGCTTATTATCTAAAATATCTACACCCACCAATACTTTTGCTTTTAGGCCATCAATAATTTCATACTCACCCGTTATATTTCCCAAAAGCCTATTTGTCTTACTTTCATTTAGCTGATTGTATAAAGAGTTGATGGGATTTTGCAAGCTCGATTCGAAAGGACTATAGATGACAAAGGAACCATCATCTTGATAAATGGGAAGAGAGGGCGGCGTAAGCAATAAATTTGTAACAACCGAAGTTGGCGCAATAGCCGCTTTCGATCTACTGGCTGATAGACTACTCGTTAATTTAAGCCGTTCATTATAATCGTGTGCAACATTGATCCTACCTGATATTCGCTGAAATCCAGTGTTCTGAAGAATTCCATCCTGATCAAAATAATTTCCAGAAATGGCCAGTCTTGTTTTCTCTCCACCGGTGAGAATAGAAAGATTATGATTCTGTATAGATGCTTGCCGAAATGCAGCATCTTGCCAGTCGGTACCTATACCACTTGTATCCAATGTATAACCTGAAACAGAAGGTAAAGAAGTAGATTTCCCTGAGTTTACCGCTGCATCTTTGCGCAATTGCCACCATTCGGAAGCATTTAATAGCGGAATGGTTTTCACAACTTCTTGGACTCCATAATAGCCGTCGTAGTTGATGGAAGATTTATTCTTAGTGCCATTCTTAGTGGTTATAATAACTACCCCATTTGCCCCACGAGATCCATATATTGCAGTCGCAGAGGCATCTTTAAGGACATCAATCGACTCGATATCAGATGTATTGATCGTTGAGAGTGGGTTAATTTTAGAACCGGTATTAACGCCAGCGTCGTTAACGGAATAATCGTTACTGATCGGAAAACCATCAATGACATACAATGGATCGCTGCCGGCAGTGATTGAGTTGCTGCCACGAATCTGTACACTTACTCCACCTCCCGGTTGTCCCGATGTTTGCGTAACCACCGCTCCAGGTACTGATCCCTGAAGCAAACGTTCTGGAGAGGCCACCGGCTGACTCTTTATCTCGGCGGGTACCGAAGCAATCGAACCTGTTAAGTCTCCCCTTTTCTGCGTACCGTATCCTACAACCACCACATCTTCCAATTGGTTGAAATCAGGTTCTAGGCCGATCTCAATTGGGCTTCCTGTAGCGACAACTTTATTTACCTTATATCCAATATAATTTATAATGAGGGTATAAGGAAATTTCTGACCAGTTATAAACTTAAATTGTCCATTGCCATCGGTACTCGCTTTGTGGGTAGTGCCTTCTATGGATACTGTAGCTCCCGGCAGAGGTTCTTTCGTATTAGCGTCTATTACTTTCCCGTCTAATGTTGAATTAATAAGGGGCTTAGTTGTTTGAGCCACTAGCGCCCCACTTATAAACATTACGAACCCAAGAGGGACTATCTTTTTAATAAGGGAACAATCACTAATTATTCTATTGAAGTAACCTAAGTTAAAATATCGTTTGATATGAAAATTGATCATTTTTTTAAGC
>DATMSZ010000025.1:0-5796 GCA_035565175.1 Pseudosphingobacterium sp. | reverse complement strand
GTGATGGAGGCTACGGAACGCTTTGTTACACTCCCTTTTAATAAAGCATTTAAGATAACCGGAGAAATCGAAGTTACGTTTATACCTATTGGACATTTATTGGGAGCAGCAGCCGTTTTATTCGAAATTGAAGAAAATGGAAAAAAGAAAAGAATAGCTTTTACAGGTGATGTAGGTAGGAAAGGATACCCCATTCTTCAAGACCCCGAAAAAATTGCACAAGTAGATTATTTAGTTTGTGAATCAACTTATGGTGGAAGGATACATAGCGACGAGGACCTTACCGATGTACTGATTAAAACAATTACAGATACCTGTATTAAAACTCCTGGAAAGCTAATTATCCCAGCTTTCAGCGTCGGTCGCACACAGGCTCTGGTATATAGTCTTAACCGAATTTTCAGTAAGGGTTTATTACCTCCTGTACAGATTTTTGTCGACAGTCCTTTGGCTAATTATGCAACAGACGTTTATAGAAAATTTCATTCTTTGTTAAACAAGGAGGCACAAGAGTTTTATGCGCTGGAAGGTGACCAATTTGAGTTTGAAAATCTTAAATATATTGAGAACCTGGACGAAAGCAAAGACATTGCCAACTACTACGATCCATGTATCATTGTCTCTTCCGCCGGTATGTTAGAAGGTGGACGTATACAAGACCATTTATATCAAAATTTACAAAACTATTATTGCACTATTCTTTTTATTGGTTATTGTGCAAAAGGAACTTTGGGGCATCGATTACTTCGAGGTGACCCCGTCGTTAAAGTTAAAAACAGGGAGCTTTCCGTTTATGCTTCGATTAAGCAAACCGACTGCCTGAGTGGTCATGCCGACCATAATGATCTGGTAGCGACGGTTGGGCAGCAATCTCCGGAAATACTTAAAAAGGTTTTTTTAGTACATGGCGACCTCCAACGCATGCAAGATTTGCAAACAGATTTAATTGCGAAAGGATACACCGTTGAAATACCAAAAAAAGGTATACCTTCGGTTCTTTAAACTCCTAAACAAATCAAACAAAACCTGATTTTTACTGTATCTTAGATATGGTAATTAGAAAATTATTCTTTAAACTTTTGGTATTTCTTAACAGCGTATTCCTCCCTAGTTTTGTACGCAAGGACCCATCCAAATTGACCAAGCTACAACAGGGTATTTTGGCTTGGCGTTATTGGACATTAAAAAACTCCAAATAGGTTTTATATCATTAGAAGCATTAAGGCAGCCTATACACTTTTCCAGGAAGGGCTATTATTCCACCTTTCATTTCTAATTCTAATAATATAATAGCTAGTTTATTTTGCGGAAGCTTCAATCTATACAAAAGTGCGTCTATACCGATGGGGCCAGTCTCTTGGAGAACCTCGCAAACACTTTTTTCCACAGCACTCATCGCTAAGTCTAAACCTAATTGCCGATTATGTACAACAGTGTTACTCAATTCCCAGTTCATAATATATTCCAGATCTTTTACTGAGCTAATTAAGTGAGCGCGGTTGGTTTTTATAAGGTAATTGCACCCATTTGAATAGGGTTTATGGATATCTCCAGGAAATGCACAAACGTCTCTATTATATGTATTGGCTATCTCTGCCGTGATAAGCGCTCCGCCTTTTAGTGCGGCTTCTACAACAATTGTTACATCTGCTATGCCTGCAATAATTCTATTTCTCGAGGGGAAGTTCTGTCTGTCAGGTTTTGTGCCTGAAGAATATTCCGTTAATAGACCGCCATGTCTTAACATGTCTAAAGCCAAATTTCTGTTGGATGCGGGATAGATACGATCCAGCCCATGCCCTAATACCCCTATTGTTGGGATATTGTTTTTCACACAGACTTTATGGGCATAGCTGTCTATTCCATAAGCCAATCCACTCACTATTAATACGTCATGGCCTGCTAGCTCTGCAATAAACTCTTCACATATCCCCTTGCCATAATTAGTAGCATTTCGCGTACCGACGATGCTTATCACTCGTTTAGTATTAAGAGCCGCGTTTCCCTTGTAGTATAAAATAACGGGAGCATCGTTACAGGTAATCAGTTTTTCCGGATAATTTTCACTTTTCCAGAATAATACATCAATCTTATGTTTCTCAATAAAAGCTATTTCCTTTTCCACTTCCTCCATTACATTATGCTGTACAATAGAAGTGGCCACGTATTCTCCTACACCTGGTATTTTTAGTAGTTGTTTTTTGGGTGTTCTAAAGATTTCTTCGGGGCTACCACAATAATCGAGCAGATGTTTAGCTACGATACTACCAACGCCCTTAATACGCACAAGTGCTAGCTGGTGAATAAGGCTCATATTTCTTTGATAATAGGTTTATTTTCTCGCAGGCCGTAAGATAATAAATATCGTTCAAAGAAAAAAAGAATTTCACGTGAAACCGTCAATTAAAGCTATTTTTAACTTTATCTGGGCACGTATACTAAAGACTTGGTTTCAAAAAATTCTTCCATAAAGAAATCAGTTAACGGATAAATTTCAGCATTCAGCTTTGATTCTTTAATTTCCTCTGTCAGATCTCCTCCCTTCAAATATAAAATCCCGTTGGGCATGGCATGCATAGAATCCTTTTTGAACTTGTTGTGCACCCAGGGATAAAACTCTCCCAACCGTGTTACAGCCCTTGATATAACAAAATCATATTTGTCATTTATCTGCTCGGCTCGAATATGACTTGCCTTTACGTTTTTCAACCCTATTGTTTGAGCCACTTCGTTAACTACCTTTATCTTTTTACCGATAGAATCGACTAAATGGAAACTGGTTTCAGGAAACAATATAGCTAAAGGAATACCTGGAAATCCTCCACCTGTTCCAACGTCTAATACACTTGCTCCTGCTTTAAAAGAAATAAATTTGGCAATGGCCAGGGAATGTAAAATGTGCCGCTCATATAATCCGTCGATATCTTTTCGTGATATAACGTTTATCTGCGTATTCCAAAACCTATAAACGTCCTCCAATGCATCAATCTGTTGTTTTTGAATCTCATTGAGGTTATTAAAATACTTATATATAAGTGATGACGTAATTTTTTCCATAGTACTTTACATAAACGGATTGACGGAACATTACTTCCAATGAACATTTTTTCTAAACAAGGATGTAAAACCCATGTAGGAAATATATAAGAAATGAAATATCTCGAGTGCTGGTAGCCATATTATTAGCTCGCGCACTTGTAATCTTTTCATAAGGGGTATATAAATAATCGTTTGCAAAAGCGAGCGAACCACATATCCAACAGCAACTATTGGCCAAAAATAAGGCTGCAATATCAATACGAGAATGGCCGACAAGTAAAAAAAGATAAAACCTAAAGCCTGCATGCTTAGCATAAATTTGTGTTTACCGCGATAAGCGCTTCCTGCACCAAAATGACGCTTCTTTTGTTGTAAATAGGCTCGGTACGTGGATTTTGGATTACTCCATACCATGGCATCGGGGTGAATACAAATCGCTACATTAGAACGGGTGGCATTTTGATTAACAAAAAGATCATCGTCCCCAGATGGAATATGCATATGTGTGGCAAATCCCCTCCCCTTAAAAAACAATTTCTTAGTATAGGCCAGGTTTCTGCCAACCCCCATGTAGGCGTTTCTTTTTAACGCATAGCCAAGATAGTTGATCGCTGTTTGAAAGGTCTCATACCTGATATACTTATTTAATAAGCCTTTCAACTTAGTGTAAGGAGAATATCCTAATACGATTTCAACATCTCCCTTAAACTCCTGCGCCATATATTTAAGCCACTGGTTTGACTGGGGATAACAATCGGCATCTGTCAATATTAAATGTTCATGCATGGCGCCTTTCACACCCAATGTAACAGCAAATTTTTTACCATGCCTTGTGTGGGCATTTTCTGAGATATCGATGGTACGCAAATGCTTATAACGCTGTTTAAACTCCTTCAAAACCCAGTTTGAATCATCGCTTGAACAGTCATTTACCACAATTACTTCATATAATGGATATTCCTGTTCTAATATTTCTGACAGGTACATGCGCAAATTTGCTTCTTCATTTCTGGCACAGACAATAACAGATAAGGGAGGATATTCACTATCTTCTTGTAGACCTTTAATCTTATAAACTTTTAATTTTCTGTATACAAAAAGAATGTAATACAGCTGTAATAACAAAAAGATGCTAAACAAAGCAGGCAGTATATAAATAAGGTATTGTTCCAAGGCGTTTCTGAAAAGTGATAATTTGCTGCAAACTTAGATAAAATTGGTTTCAAACACAATTTTGCATTCTTTCTATTATGCCTAACTTTTTATATAACTAGGCATAATAGATTGTATAATAGGTACAATTTATCTAAGTTTGCACGTCGAAACAGCAAAATATATTGCGCCGCATAAAGCAGCACCTTAAATGAAATTCACGCTACAATCTACTGATAAATTTTCAAAGGCCCGTGCAGGGGAAATAGAAACTGCTCACGGAACAATACAAACACCTATTTTTATGCCAGTAGGCACTGCAGGGTCTGTAAAAGGTGTCCATCAACATGAATTAAAAAAAGAGGTAGAAGCACAGATTATATTAGGTAATACCTACCATCTTTATCTAAGACCCGGCCTGGATGTTATCCAAGCAGCCGGCGGTTTACACAAATTTAATGGATGGGATATGCCTATACTGACCGATAGCGGTGGTTATCAGGTATATTCGCTCACTGATGTTCGAAAAATTAAGGAAGAGGGCGTAACCTTCAGGTCTCATATTGATGGCTCTAAACACTTGTTTACCGCTGAAAATGTGATGGACACACAGCGTATTATTGGAGCAGATATTATCATGGCTTTCGATGAGTGCACACCTTATCCCTGCGATTATAAATATGCAAAGGAATCGTTAGACATGACACATCGTTGGCTTAAACGCTGCTGTGAAAGGTTTGACACTACTTCTTCTCTATATGGATATGAGCAAAGCCTATTCCCCATCGTGCAGGGCTCTGTATATAAAGATCTAAGAGAAAAATCGGCTGAAGTGATTGCTTCTTTCGAACGCGATGGGAATGCCATTGGCGGTCTATCTGTAGGGGAGCCTGCGGAAGAAATGTATGCGATGACTGAAGTGGTAACGAACATTCTCCCTCAGAATAAACCTCGTTATCTAATGGGGGTTGGCACTCCAATTAATATACTTGAAAATATTGCTTTAGGTATTGATATGTTTGACTGCGTAATGCCCACTAGAAATGCGCGGAACGGTATGTTGTTTACTCGAAACGGAATTATCAACATAAAAAATAAAAAATGGGAGGCTGATTTCTCTCCTATTGATGCTGACAGCGACTTACATACCGATCTTTTTTATTCAAAAGCTTACTTACGTCATTTAATTCATTCAAAAGAATTACTTGGTGCGCAAATTGCAACGTTACATAACCTTCATTTTTATTTATGGCTCGTAAAACAGGCTCGTAATAAAATTATAGATGGCACGTTTTACGAATGGAAGAATAAGATGGTAAAGCAGTTAGGTGAGAGATTGTAACTACCTTACAGTGAGATAATGGTTATAATTGTAAAGAAAGTGGTTTAACTTAATCAAGCTATGCTTAGCGATTTACAATAAGCAGAGGCTGCTAATACTTTTATAGCTATACTATATGAACATTATTGATAAATATATCATTAAAAAGTATTTAGGTACTTTTTTTTTCACCATGGCGATTTTCACCGTGGTATCTGTTATATTTGATATATCGGAGCGTATGGACGACTTTTTGAAAAACAAGGCGCCGCTCTCCAAAATTG
>DATMSZ010000024.1:0-44790 GCA_035565175.1 Pseudosphingobacterium sp. | reverse complement strand
ATTTTTTTTGTTATTATTCAAAAAAATGTTGCAACATGTTAAAAAAATGGTGCTTATTTGGTAAATTTACGATGAAACAATCAATCAAAGGTGCTGAAACAAGTAGCATTATTCTTACTATAGCCCAATTATGGAAGAATTAGATGACATCGATAAAATTATTTTAAAAAAACTACAGGAGAATGCTAAAATAACTACCAAGGAATTGGCTAATATATTACATTTGACAATTTCTCCCGTATATGAACGTATTAGGCGGCTCGAAAACCTAAAATACATTAAACAGTATGTTGCCATTTTAGACAAAAAGCTTTTGAATAAGCCAATTACTGCGCTGTGCCAAGTGTCTATGCGTTACCATAATGAAGCTTACATAGAGATGTTTGAACGTGAAATCTTGGGCTTTGAAGAGATACAGGAATGTTATCATATGGCCGGAAGCGTTGATTTCCTGCTGAAAATTAACATTGACAGCTTGGACGCTTACCATGACTTTGTGAAGTATAAATTAAGCCGCTTAGATAACATCGGTACACTCAATAGCACCTTTGTGCTAAAAGAAATCAAGCACACGCATACCATTAGCTTTTTAATTTGTCTTTTTCTCCAATTGAAGTGTCACTTTTTCGACCATGCTATTTACTATTTTGAGTAAATCGAAGTTCGGTTTCCAGTTCCAGTCGGACACAGCATACTGATCATTTATGACATAAGGCCAAGATTCTGCGATATATTGACGGAAGTCCAGTTCATAATACACCTTAAGTTTTGGTGTATAACTTTTGATCGCTTCCGTTAGATCGGAAGGATTAAAACTAACACCCGCCACATTATAAGACCCCAAAATAGTTAACGCCTTTTTGGGTGCTTCCATCAATTCAATGGTAGCGCGTATGGCATCATCTATGTAAATCATAGGCAAGGTGGTGCTCGCTTTAAGATAACAGGTATATACGTCGTGGGCTAACCCTTTATAGAACATCTCGACGGCATAGTCAGTGGTACCGCCGTTCGGAATCGTTTCGCTGCCGACAACACCAGGATAACGAATCGATCGAATATCAAGTTGGTGCTTTTTATTAAAATAAAATATCCAATTTTCGGCAGCAACTTTGCTAACTCCGTAAACCGTTGTAGGATCAAGATAACTAAATTGATGTGCTTCCTTTTGTGCGGTGCTTGGCCCAAAGACAGCAATGGAGCTTGGAATGAACAACTTTGCCAATTTTGTGGTCTTAGCAACTTCCAACACATTTAACACCGTTTTCATATTGAGATCCCAGGCTGGTATAGGACTTCTTTCTGCATTTGCCGAAAGAATGGCTGCTAAGTGGTAGACGATAGTCACATTATAACGGCTGACGGCTTCATATATCTTTTTTGGATCGATGGCATCTAACAGCAGAAAACGGCAAGATAATCCCTGCAGATCAGGTTTGATATCTGAAGCGATGACGGAGTGGTTGCCGTAAATTTCAATGAGTCGTGGTATGAGAGCGGTGCCCACCTGGCCATTCGCCCCGATAACTAGTACGACGTCTTTTCCCATGGTTTAATAGAGCTTGTTAAAGGTGAACAGAATCAAAGTGATAGGATATAAAAGGGGCTGCTTTTTACAGCCCCAGTTTTTGTTTTTTGGTTTAAAGCTTTTTAATTGTTTTACTTGCTTTGATTTTATCGAATGAGTTCAATAGTTCCCCAAGCTCGGCTTTAAGTTCTTCAAATACCGTGTAACTGTCGTCCGTGGGCCTTGCTTCCCCACTTTCTACGATTCCCTGTAAAGAGGCAAGTTTATTGTTAAGTTTGATAGGATAGTTGAGTGGATCTTGATTGCTCTGATTTTTTACCTGATAGATCATTGATTCTATGTAGGATAAGATCTCCAGTGTTTTAGCAAATTTCTTTGTACTGTGCTGTTTTTTAATTTTCTCCTTGATCGCACGTATGTCGATGACGGCTTGGTTCGCTTTACTCACCTCATCACGTATCTGCATAGCCAGGTCGAATTGCTTTTGGATGTCTGCCTCTGTAATATCCGTTAGACGGGGGTCCAGGCGAACTTCAAAGGGTTGCTCCTGCACCTGCCCGCCTACGCTGAGTCGTACTGTGTAGTTGCCGGGCAGGGCCATCGGACCCATTTGCGGTCTTGCCGCCCACATAATAATCCCTTTAAAAATCGTTGCGCCTGGATACCGCAGATCCCAACTAAATGTATGTAAGCCGTTTTTGACGGAAAGTTTACTTTTAGTAGTCGTATCGCTCGATCCAACAAAATGTTGAACTATGGCACCTTTGCTGTCCAGTACATCCAGCGTCAGCGAATCGGCATTCTGCTGTAGATAGTATTGGAAAGTGGCCTGTTGTACGCGGCGAACAGCATAATATGGTTTGAATAAATGTACCGTTTTTTTCAAGAGATCATCGTGAAATTCACGTATTGGCGAAATATCATCGAGAATATACATGGAGCGGCCGTGTGTGGCAATAGCGAGATCTTTTTCGGTTACAGCGATATCTGGCACTTGCGTATCGGGTAAGTTAAGCTGTAAATTGTTCCAGTTATCGCCGTTATCAAAAGAAACATATAAGCCATGTTCCGTACCAGCGTACAATAAACCAGGACGTGTAACGTCCTCCCTTACCACATGTACAAAATCGTCTTGCGGAATGCCGGTTACGATTTTCGTCCAGGTTTTTCCGAAATCGGCAGTGCGCCAGATATATGGCCGACGATCTCCCAACTGATAGCGTTTTCCGGCCACATAAGCGACACCTGCATTAAAATGGGAAGCCTCAATCATGCTTACCCTGGTGTACTTAGACATATCTTTGGGTGTAATATTTGTCCATTCCGCGCCATGATTTTTGGTGATATGAACCAGTCCATCGTCTGATCCGGCCCAAAGTATATTCTCGTCATGAAACGATGGGGCAAGCGTATATACCGTGCCGTACAATTCTGGGCCGCTCATGTCCTTGGTAATAATACCGCCGCTCTCTCCAAGGGTGCTTGTGTCGGCTAATGTGAGATCAGGGCTGATTTTTTTCCAGCTTTGCCCTTCATTCTCTGTTACCCAAACGTGTTGGGAGGTAACATAGAGTCTTTTTTTGTTGATAGGAGAAAAGACAATAGGGAACGTCCAGTGTACCCGTTCCGGGAGCGTTTTTGCCGGTTCGCCCATAAAATAGCGTGGATACGGTTCTACTCTTCTACGTTCTCCCGTCCGACGGTTTATCCTTGTTAAGGTGTTTGAATAACTTCCCGCATAGAAAATATCCAGGTTTAACGGATCTTGGGCAATATAGCCACTTTCACCACCTCCCACCTCATAGGCATAACCCATCCCATCCTGAATTGTATTTGTTCTCGACACCATATGCCCCCAATCTTCACTCGGAACCGCAATAGTTGAGTTGTCCTGTTGTGCCCCAGCAACGTGATAAGGAAAGTCGCCGGTGGCCATGATATGATAGAGCTGGGCCGTTGGAAAGTCTTCATCCGTCCAAGTCTCCCCACCGTTTACGGATATGGTACCGCCACCGTCATTTGCCTGGGCCATTCGCATAGGATCATTCGGATCGATCCATAGGTCATGATTGTCGCCATGCGGAACTTTGATCTCTTTATCAAAAGTCTTTCCCCCGTCCCGCGATTTAAAAAATCCGACATTTAAAACGTATACACCATTCACATCCTTAGGATCGGCATAGATTCGGGTGTAATAAAAAGCACGCTGCCTCAACTTGCGATCACTATTCATCTTCTGCCATGTTTTTCCTCCGTCGTCAGAACGAAAAACCCCGCCCTCATTCGCCTCAACAAGCGCCCACACACGTTGACTGTTGACTGGAGATACTGTTATACCGATCTTTCCGATTGGTCCTTCTGGCATGCCCGGATTTTTTGTTAGCTCCTCCCACGTTTCGCCGCCATCGGTAGATTTGTAGAACCCCGAAGCACCACCACCACCCCACATTTTCCAGGGAGTACGGTAAACCTCCCAAATGGATGCATAAATCGTATTCGGATCTTTGGGATCCAGGATTAGGTCTTGTGCACCGGCTTGATCGCCCTTGTATAAGATCTTCTTCCAAGACTTGCCACCATCGGTACTCTTATAAACGCCTCGGTTTTCGTCTTTATCGAAGGGGTGACCCAAAGCAGCCGCATAAACGATATCCGGATTGCTTGGGTGTATACGGATCCTTGATATGGTTTGCGTTTCGATCAGCCCCATATGTTTCCAGGTTTTACCGGC
The DNA here is from genome assembly GCA_035565175.1 of Pseudosphingobacterium sp. Lineage (GTDB taxonomy): Bacteria > Bacteroidota > Bacteroidia > Sphingobacteriales > Sphingobacteriaceae > Olivibacter. Next base: position 40,531 of record DATMSZ010000024.1, on the reverse strand, counting down.
ATCTGTAGATTTATAAACTCCGTCTCCTTGCATAATGTTACCCCGGAATTCCGATTCGCCCATTCCAATATAGATGATATCGGGATTACTTACTGCGATAGCCACCGCTCCAACAGAGGAGGATTTAATCTGGCCATCCGTAACAGGTTTCCAGGTTTCTCCACCATCGGTCGTTTTCCAAAGCCCCCCACCTGTCGCTCCAAAATAATATTCGTTACGACGCTGCGAACTGCCTGCGATCGCTAGGGATCGCCCTCCGCGGTTTGGACCAACATTGCGGAACTTTAGGCTATCGAAGAAATGTTTGGGAAAGCCCTGTTGAGCAGCGCTTTTGTCATTGCTGCCGAAAACAAGCAACAAGGAGATAAGAGAGTAAATGCCGACTTGTTTATAACGTTTTATGTGATTTCTCATCGTTATTGTATAAAAGGTTTCAGTTTCTTGGAAGCCATCAAGGCATCCAGCGCCGCCAAATGCGCACGTAGCTCTTTCGTTAGTTCTTCCGTAACTTGATAAGCACCTGCCGTAGGCTTGGCATCGCCGGTTTCCACACTACGCCACAAAGAAGCCAAACGATTATTCAATTTAATTGGAAAATTCAGCGGATCTTGCGAACTTTGGTTCTTTACCTGGTATAAACTTTCCTCAATCGCAATCAACTTATCCAATATTTTCGGATTCTTGCTCTTCGCTTCTGTCATCGCCTTTTTGATTTTACGGATTTTGATAATGGCTTCATTTGCCTGACTAGTTTTGTTCCGTAAATCGATCGCCAAAGCGAATTGTTCCTTTACATCCGATTCGGTAACACCTTTCAATCGCGGATCTAACTGAATTTCCAATGGCTCGCTAAATTGTTGTCCCCCTGTCTTAAGCGTCACCTGATAAGCTCCGGGAGGGGCAAACGGCCCGAGTTGCGGGCGACCGCCCCAGATGATCATGCCATCAAAGGTCGTGGCACCGGGATAACGGAGGTTCCATTTAAATTCATTCAGTCCCGCTTTCATACTCGGCATCTTTTGGGTGCCATAATAGGCTGCGTACTCATCTTTATCAACCTTTTGCTCCTTTGTGCCTGCATAAGAGATCACGAGCTCCCCTTTATCATTATGAATCTCGATTGTCAGATCATCTGGCTCATTGGGTAAATAGTATTGTATTAAGGCATCTTCAACGCGACGGGTGGCCCCATAAGGTTTAAACAAGTAAGCCTTCTCGGTTGATAAGGAGGTTAATTGACGGATAGGGGCGATATCGTCCAATACATAAATCGACCGGCCATGGGTGCCCGCCACCAGATCTTTTTCGGTAACGATCAGGTCTGCTACCTGCGTGTCTGGCATATTAAAACGAAGCGACTGCCAGTTAGCCCCATCATCATATGATACCCAAATGCCATGCTCGGTGCCCGCGTAAAGGAGGCCTGGCACCTTGATGTCTTCGCGGACACTATGGACATAGTCATCACTGCGGATACCATTCACGATCTTTGTCCATGTCTTCCCATAGTCCTTGGTTTTCCATATATAAGGAGCGCGATCATCCATTTGGTAGCGCTTGGCGGCTACATAAGCCGTGCCTGGTTGGTGTGGCGACTCATCAATAATGCTCACCCGGGTATCTTTGGGCAGATCGGGAGGTGTAATGTTCTCCCAGTTCTTGCCGTGATCACGGGTGATGTGTATCAGGCCATCATCCGATCCGGCCCAAATGGTATTGACATCGTGGTTAGACGGTGCAAGGGCAAATACGGTAGCATATATTTCAGGTCCGTTCATATCACGTGTAATCACTCCACCGCTTATGCCTAGTGTCGTCGTATCTGCATAAGTAAGATCTGGACTGATTTTTGTCCACGACTGCCCTTCATTCTCCGTAAACCACACATGCTGCGAACAGGTGTAAAGGCGGTTGGGATCTTTGGGCGAAAAGACGATAGGGAACGTCCATTGCCATCGTTCGGGCAAAACCTTTGCTTCTTCACCGGAGAAGAAGCGCGGATATACCTGCACATCGCGGGTTTGGCCAGTTGCCCGATCGATTCGGGTAAGGAGTGCCCCTTGGCTGCCTGCGTAAAAAATATCTGGATTTTTTGGGTCTTGGGCAATATAACCGCTTTCTCCACCACCCACCGTGTAGGCATAACCAATTCCTGGTTTGATGGAATTCGTGCGCGTGGTCATGTGGTTCCAATCCTCGCTTGGCACCGCAATGGTGGTATTATCTTGTTGTGCGCCGGCCACATGATAAGGGAAATCCCGAGTAACTGTAATATGGTACAGCTGAGCCGTTGGAAAGTCCTCATCTGTCCAAGTGTCGCCTCCGTTCACCGAAACGGTACCTCCTCCATCGTTGGATTCTGCCAATCTATTTGGATCATCCGAAGCGATCCAGAGGTCGTGATTATCACCGTGCGGAGGTTTGATGGTTTTATCGAAAGTCACCCCTCCATCTGTTGATTTATAGAAACCCACATTCAAGCCATACACACCATCACGATCTTTGGGGTCGGCCACAAGTCTTGAATAATAGAATGCTCGCTGCCTCAATTTACGCTCATTATTTACCAGTTTCCATGTAGCTCCTGCGTCATCTGAACGGTATACTCCTCCATCATCTGCCTCCATTACCGCCCATAGACGCTTCGCATCAACTGGAGACACAGTGACGCCAATTTTACCCACAGTGCCCTTTGGCATTCCCGGTTTGCGCGTTAGCTCTTCCCAGGTTTCGCCCCCATCAGTGGATTTAAAAAGTCCAGAAGCGCCGCCGCCTCCCCACATTTTGTAGGGGGTGCGATACACCTGCCAAATAGAAGCATAAAGAGTTTCTGGACTTTGGGGATCAATTACTAAATCAACTGCTCCTGCCTCGTCCCCTTTATACAATACTTTCTTCCAGGTTTTTCCACCGTCAATCGTTTTAAAGACACCGCGTTCTTCGTTTGGGCCATATGGGTGGCCTAGTGCTGCAACATAAACAATCTCAGGGTTGGTCGGATGAATCCGAACCCGGGCAATGGCCTGTGTGTTCTTTAAGCCGACATGTTGCCATGTCTTACCTGCATCACTAGACTTATACATGCCATCACCCTGCATAATATTACCCCTAAATTGCGTTTCACCTGTCCCGATATAGATGATATCTGGATTCGCCTCCGAAACCGCTACAGCGCCTACCGAAGAACTGTTAATCTGACCATCGGTGACAGGCTTCCAAGTGAGTCCCCCGTCAACGGTTTTCCATAGACCGCCCCCAACAGCACCGAAGTAATATTCGTTTTTCCTTTTGGTACTGCCAGCTATACCAAGGGAACGGCCACCTCTGTTAGGGCCGATATTTCGCCATTTCATGGATTTTAAGAGGTCCTGCTTAGATGGGCTAACATCCGGTATTTGGGCGGAAATGGGGCTTGGCATTAAGCATAGGTTGATAAAAAATGCCAGAAGACTACAACTTCTTAACTGTTTGTAAAGCCTCCGCTTTTTTACGCTTGGTTTCATATTCATCATATTTTAAGGTTTATTGATATGCTGGGTTTTGCACCATATTGCTATTTGCGTTTATTTCAAATAATGGAATTGGAAACAAGGCACGTTCGATATCCGTGAAACTAATAGAGGTGGGTGAGTTGAGACGCGGCACATCTTGCATCACATCAAAAATCTTTTCGGTACGTACTAAATCAAAGAAGCTATGTCCTTCAAAAGCGAATTCGAGTTGTTGTTCCGCCCATATAGCTTCCGTCAGGCCGGCCGCGTCGGTGAGTTGCAATTGCTGAACGCCTGCCCGGTTACGGATGCTATTGAGATCGGCCAACGCCCCGGGGAGATCGGTGCCACTTCTAGCCTTTGCTTCCGCGCGGTTTAAATACATCTCAGCGATGCGGATAACATGTATATTATCAATATTGCCGGATTTATTGTATTTGGTAGGGTAATATACCCCTTGACTAGGTTCCACAGCGTAGAGCGTACCTCGAATATCATCTGCGTCCATACGTGCTTTTTCGACAAAACTGGTATGGCAAGCCAGATCACCACGTCCTCCTTGTGATGTTGGAAAATACCAGTTTCGGATACCGCTCTGGTCGGCATTGTTAAAGGTGAGTTCAAAAACAGATTCAGTACTTAATTTCGTAGTAAAAATATCCGTGTACGAAGGATTCAAGGTATAGTTGTCGTCGTTAATCACCATATCGGAATACCGTATACAAGAAGCGAAATCTTTGGTATAAAGGTATAAACGCGACAATAGGGCTTGCGCTGCAGCTTTGGAAGCGCGGGACCGATTGGCAGAACTGGGTAGTAAACTTTCCGCCTGCAATAAGTTTGCCTCAACCATTGCATAGCTCTCTGATAGCGATAAACGAGCAGGGCTGGTCAACTGCCCTCTTTCACTCTCGGCTGCTGGAGCAAAGCCCATTGTTCCGACTATACCAGGATAGCCACCGAAAGTGCGGAGTAAGTCAAAATAGGTAAGACCGCGCACAAAATAAGCTTCGCCTAACATCGTGCTCCGTTGCGTTTCCGTAAGATCGCTCAGGCCCGGTACTATATTCAAAATGGTATTCGCCACATAGATTGTGCGATAGGCCCGGCTGTAAAAATAGCCGATCTCGGTATTACCGGTCGAATTTTGATAGGTGTCCATCTCCCGGTAGAAATCCCAAGTACCGATACTTTGCCCTTGGTTACTCGATACGTCACTCATAATCAGGAAATTCCTTCCATAATAATTGGCGTCCTGAAGTTGATTGTATAGGCCGGCAACGGCTGCTGCAGCACTCCGGGCATCGGAAATGGCAATTTCTTCACTCAGTTCATTGCGCGGCTCCTGGTTCAGAACACCATCACACGCAGACAAAACACAACATGCGGTGAAGATCGCAAGCACCAGGTGTTTCGCTATTCCATGATTGATTATTTTCATCTCTTTAAAAATTAAGGTTAATACCGGCCATAAAGGTTCGTGGTTGGGGCATACTATAAAATTCAATACCTTGCGTGAGCGTATTGGAGGCAGTTCCTGTCAGCTCTGGATCTAAGCCGCTATAATCTGTAATGGTGAACACATTCTGACCAGAAACGTATATCCTTGCACTTGACATTCCGATCTTACTAGCAAAAGAAACAGGCAGGTTATAACCAAAGGTGATGTTTTTAAGACGCATATAGGAGCCGTTTTCCAAGAAGCGCGAAGGGCGTATATCCGAAGCGTAGTTGTTCGCGGTCATGCGGGGAACCATTGTGATATCACCCGGTTGTTGCCAGCGGTCGAGCTGGCTGATGGAGAAGTTAGTACTTCTTGTTCCACCATGTTCTTGAAAGAAGCGATTCCAATGCAGTTGTTCATTGCCATACATATACTGTAGGAAGAAGCTTAGGTCAAAACCTTTCCATTTGAAGCTGTTGGTGATACCGCCGAAGAAGTCCGGGTTCGCCGATCCAACAATACGGCGATCGTTGTTAACATCGAATTCACCATTCCCATCGACATCTTCAAATTCAATATCCCCGGTTTCTGGATTCACTCCTGTCTGCGGGTGTAGGTAAAACGAGAACATTTCGCCACCCTCTTCATACCGATAGATATCCCGGTTATAGATGTTGAATGGTGCGGCCAATCGAAGGATCTTATTTTTGTTGGTAGCAATATTGAAGCTCAGATCCCATTTGAACTTGCTGTCCGGGCCTAACACATCCGCATTGATGCCAAGCTCGATTCCTCGATTTCGCATTTCACCATAATTTTGAAAGAGTTGATCGAAGCCGGTTGTCCGCGGAATGGATACGGCCAACAATAGATCTTTCGTATGCTTGTTATAATAATCGATATCGATATGCATGCGGTCTTTCAACAGGCCAAATTCAATTCCTATGTCCAGTTGATTGGTTGTTTCCCATTTTAAATTGGGGTTAGCCAGTTGGGTGGGGGCAATACCCGCCAAATCTGCATAAGCGCCCCCTCCCCACAGGCCCAGTGACTGAAAATCATTGATGCCGCTCTGATTTCCGGTAACACCGTAACTTCCCCTAAGTTTAACGGTACTTAGGAAACCGAGATTTTTCATAAAAGACTCTTCACTGAGCACCCAGCCCAAACCTACGGATGGAAAGGTGCCCCATTTGTTTTTCGAACCGAAGCGAGAGGAACCATCCCTACGTAAGTTCATCGTCAACAAATATTTAGACTGATAATTATAGTCGATGCGGGAAAAGAACGAAGCGATGCCGTAACCCGTGCTGGTTGATGTTGATCGCAGCACCGCGGCAGCCACAATTTCCTGAAAAGCATCCGAAGGAAAGCCCTGGCCCGTAGAAGTCGCGACATCAGTTCGCGATTGCTGAAAAGAAGTTCCAACCAAAGCGTTTAGGTTATGGCCGGCGCTATTGAAACGATAGCTCAAGACATTTTCTTGGACCCAGTTACTATTATTGGTTCCCAGCCGTTGGGCAACACCCCCTACGGCCGAACCGCTATTTGTTTTCGAATTATCATATACGCGTTCAGCGACATTGCTGTAATCGAAACTAAAATTTGATTTTAATTTCAAATTAGGAATGAACTCGTATTCGGCGAACACGGTGCCTAGGAAGCGGTTTGTCTCCATGCCAATAGTTGTTTCGTTAATGGCTGCAAGCGGGTTTTCGAAGGTTGGGATTTTGAAGTAAGTTCCATCTTCGTTATAAATGCCACGATTTGGTGGATAAAAAAAAGTGCCCTCTAAACCTCCGGAAATATTGTCATCATTCCGAAGACGTTTTCTGGAATTGTTTGAGTAGAGGACGCTTGTTCCCATGTTAAGTTTGTCGACTGGTGTAAAGTCGAGATTTATCCTTGCGGTCGTCCGGTTAAAATCGGAGTTCTTGAGAATGCCTTCTTGCAGGAAATTATTACCGGAGATCATATAACGCATTTTCTCACCACCGCCGCTAATGGACAGATCCAAGTTGCGGAGCTGGCCGGTCCGAAGAATCGGTGTAGCCCAGTCGGTATTTAAAGCATTTGCCGGACTGCCGTAAGGCGCGTTATTTCCCGCATTCTCTGCCACTTCATTCATCAACATTTCAAAGGTGGGTCCGTCTACAACGCCCGGTTTCTTCGTTATTTCCTGAGCCCCCATATAAGCACCTACATTGATAGTAGCTTTCTTATTGGCTCCTCTTTTGGTTGTGATCAAGACTACTCCATTGGCTGCCCTTGCGCCATAAATCGCCGTTGCCGAGGCATCCTTTAACACTTCCATCGATGCGATGTCCGCTGGATTAATATCCGCCATCGGATTCGTAATACCTCCACCGATACTCAAACCGGAAAGATTGTTTGACTGCATGGGAATTCCATCGATGATGTATAGCGGTTCACTGGAAGCGTTGATCGATGAGGTGCCCCGTATGCGTACCGAAACACCGCCTCCAGGCGTTCCCGAATTTGAATTGACCTGTACGCCGGAGGCTCGTCCCTGCAAAAGCTGATCACTGCTGGAGGCAGGGATATTGGCAATTTCCTCTGCTTTTACTTGAGAGATTGCACTGGTAACTGTACGGCGGCTTTGCGGTCCGCCGTAACCGGTGATGACCACCTCTTCCATTAAATTTTCAGTTGCATTCAGCTGAACACTTATTTGGCTTTGGCCGGCAATACTTACCTCTTTTGTTTCATAGCCGAGGAAAGTAAATACCAAGATGGCGTTTGTTGAACCGGTTTGTAGCTGGAACTTTCCATTAGTTCCTGTTTTGGTTCCCTGAGTAGTTCCTTTTATCAGAACGCTCACGCCGGGCAATGCGCTTTTATCACTTCCGTCGAGAACCATTCCGGTAATGGTTTTGACCTGGCCGCGAGCCAATTGGCCGAATTGCAGCAAAAAGCAGAGTAGGATTAGTTTCGGTTTCATACAGAAGCATATTAATGAGTGGGTTAAAAATGTTTACTAGAACCAAAACCTAACAACAGTGCGGCAAACATTGTCAGTGTTGATTATTTGATAATTTATGCTGCACAATATTATGTATTTTTTATTTTTTATCTAAAATTGTTGTGAAATCAGTAAATTTTATCAATTTTTATTGAGTTTGCCAGTAAATATGCTTTTTGTGTTTGTTTTATTTTTGCTTCTACAGTAAAAATTTTCTTAAAATCGATAAAATGCAGTAAATTCTATAGAAATGGCTTTTTGTAAGTCTTGTTATGGAGTTTTTTGTTGAAAAAAATCCATTTTTTTGTATTAGTTAATCACAAATAACTTTTATATAAAGAATTATGTTGGATTTTTATCAAAATAATGCGGTTTATCTGTTTAAATTGCTGTTTAAATTTCTTAATATTTTCATTTTTATACTATATTATGTGGTTGATGTGGCTTTTTGTGGTGAAATTCAGGTCAAATCAGATAAAGTAGACTCTGTGTTTTTGGATTCGGTGTTTATAGGTGCAACCAGGTTACAACAGACCGATTATAGATTCCCTGGCAAGATCTCCAGGCTCAATCATAATGATATCGATTTTCTTCAATCACAAACTACGGCCGATTTGTTAGGGCATACAGGCGAGCTACTTATACAAAAGAGCCAACTTTCAGGAGGAAGCCCGATGATCAGGGGCTTTGCGACAAATAGAGTGTTAATCACTGTAGATGATATACGGATGAATACGGCCATATTTAGAAGTGGAAATTTGCAGAATATAATAAGTTTAGACGCCCTATCAACGCAAGATGTGTCTGTGCTTTTTGGTCCCGGCTCGGTAGTTTATGGCAGCGATGCCATCGGCGGCGTAATGAATTTTCACACTTTGGCTCCATATTTCGGTGAATCTAACGCTAGTTTAGCAAAGGGAAGTGTATTGACTCGCTGGTCTTCAGCCAATCAGGAAAAAACCGGGCATATTGATTTGCGGCTAGGTTGGCAAAAATGGGCAAGTGTAACCAGTATTACTGTGACGGATTTCGACGATTTAAAAATGGGCAAACACGGAGGGCAGCCGTCATACCTCCGGCCGGTATATGTTGTGCGAGAAAACGAGCAAGATATGGTCGTACAAAATGAAGATCCCTATAAACAAGTGTCAACAGGTTATCAACAACTGAACCTTCTCCAGAAAATATTCTATAAACCCACAGGATCGTGGACTTTCCAATATGCTTTTCATTATTCCCTTAGTTCGGACAACTCGCGCTACGACCGTTTGATTCGTTACCGGAATGGGCTGCCCCGTTCTGCAGAATGGTATTATGGCCCGCAAGAATGGTTGATGAATCATTTGGCTGTAGTACACGAGAATCCCAGCGCTTTGTACGATCGGATAAAAATCAATGCCGCCTATCAATATTTTAAAGAAAGCAGGCATGACCGCGACTTAAATCAGGTGAATAAAATACATAACACAGAAAAAGTACACGCTTATTCATTGAATGTAGACTTTTACAAATCTCTCGGAGACAAAAACAGCTTAAATTACGGATTGGAAAGTATCTTTGACAGGGTTCGATCTTTTGGTTCTGTTGAAGATGTTATACGCGGGCAAGAGAATATCGGCCCCAGCCGATATCCCGACGGCTCTTTCTGGGCCTCACAAGCGGTGTTTCTGACCCATCAATTTCAACCAAGCGAACATTTTGTTTTACAATCCGGCTTGCGCTATAATTTTTTTAGTATTCGGGGACAGTTGGATAATACATTCTATCCTTTCCCTTTCAGTAAAATCAGCGTAAACGACGACGCTGTAACGGGAAGCGTTGGTTTTGTTTACCTTCCAGGCAGTTATTGGCAGACCCGATTTAATATCTCCACCGGTTTCCGTGCGCCGAATATTGATGATATCGGTAAAGTATTTGAGTCAACCCCTGGAGCGGTGGTGGTGCCAAATCCGGAGCTATCGGCAGAATATGCCACCAATCTAGAACTAGGTGTATCCAAACACTTTGGAAGTAGATTAGAAGCTGAAATAACCGGTTATTATACTTATTTGGATCAGGCTATGGTGCGCCGTCCCTTCATCTTAAACGGACAAACGGAGATAGAATATAATGGTGAGCTCAGTGCGGTTGAAGCGATACAGAACGCGGCCTATGCCGACGTTTATGGCATCTCTGCCGAGATTAAGTGGCAGCTGCCACTCAACCTGTATCTTAATAGTCGATTCACTTACCAACACGGTAAGGAGGAGATGGATGACGCAACGAGAGCCCCACTAAGGCATATTGGTCCCTCTTGGTTCGGTAACAGTCGTTTGAGTTATCAATACAAAGAATTCCGCGCTGATTTAAATGTGATATACAATGGGTCTGTTCCTTATAATGATCTGGCGCCAACCGAACGCGAAAAGGATTATATGTATGCCGTAGATGCCAATGGTGATCCTTTCTCGCCGGCCTGGACAACTTGGAATATCCAGACTTCGTATCAGTTTAGCAAAATTTTCACCATACACTTCGCGGTAGAAAATTTAACCGATCAGATGTACCGCACTTATTCGTCAGGTATTGTTTCCGCAGGCAGAAATATTGTCCTTGCACTAAGAGTGTCCTTTTGAATGGTATTTTGCTACATAAGAAAAGAAACCCGCTGAAACAACGAAAGGGATAGTGAATATTTCTGAATGCAATGTCGCAATCTATCTGAACGGTCGGCATATTCAATCGGTAACAAATGACAGGCATGATACTTCTAAAGTAATTGTACAGTTAGTACAAGTGGCCAAATTTATCCATAAGTGTATATTTCAGTGCCCTCCAAAAGCTATTAAAAGCGGCATAAAATAGAAACCCTGTTAGGAGGATAAGGCACAAGAACTGTTATATACCGGCGAAATTGATATTGATTCTGTAAATCAATTTATTATGAAATAAAAAAGCGAAATATATTTTTTATATATCTCGCTTTTTGATGTGCACTTGAAGGGAGTCGAACCCCTAACCTCCTGATCCGTAGTCAGGTGCTCTATCCAATTAAGCTACAAGTGCGTTCCGAATTGGATTGCAAAGATATGAACGATTATGAAATATCCAAAATAAATAAATAATTTTTGAGATGTTTTTTCGTTGAGTTTTTTAACTGATTGATTTAATGTAAGAAATATTTCTGTAAAGAGATTATCAATAGTAAATAATACCTCTTAGATTGGAATGATTTAAGATATGACAAACTTATTTCTAGCTTTGCGGTTAATAAATGATGAGGAACGACCTTTCTATGCAAAGAAAAAAAATAAGAATTGGTGATATTAGTATATCTTATTTATTAAAGGAATCATCAATCGCAGAAAAGACAATTTTATTTATCCACGGATTTCCGTTCAACAAAAATATGTGGATTGATCAGCTTGAATCTCTTCCCGCAAATGTGCGAGGCATAGCTATTGACGTGCGAGGGCATGGTATGAGTACAATTGGACATGGGTACTTCAGTGTTGATGTTTTTGCAAAAGACTTACTTGTTTTTATTGAAATGTTAGGTTTGGAGCGAGTAGTGCTTTGCGGTATTTCTATGGGCGGCTATATTGCCCTTCGTGCCTACCAATTAGCTCCGGCGCTCATTGCTGGATTGGTTTTAGTGAGCACCACCTCTCAGGCTGACACAAACGAGGCAAAAATTAAGCGTTTTGATACCATACAATCCGTATTGAAATATGGCAGAAGAACCTTTGCTATAGGCTTTGTGAAAAATGTTTTCTCTGAACAAAGTCTTACAACAAAAGCAAATGAGGTGGAGTTGATTAGAAGCAGTATAAGGCGTAATGATGTCAGAAGCATCTGTGCCACTTTATTAGCACTTGCCTCTCGTACTGACACAACCGATAGCCTGAAAGAAATTACAGTTCCCTGTCTTATAATAAGGGGTGAATCAGATAAGTTGATAACGGCCAAACAGGTCGACATACTAAAGGAAGGGATTGTTCAATCAGAATTATTAATGATGAAAGGATGTGGTCATCTTCCAAATCTTGAAGATCCCTATGTTTTCAACACGGCGCTTAATAACTATCTGGCAAATTATTAACTATGTGTATTTTGCGTAGAAGGAGGTTGCTCGCTATATTCTTTTTTCTTCGCTGGATAGCCCATTGACGGATCCTTTTTATTATATACCTTGTCTTTAGGGTTTTTTACAGCTTTATTGTCCTTAGCTTGTTTTTGATCAGAGTCAGTTGGCTCATGTTTTTCCTTTTTCGCAGAATTCTTCATTATTATAAGAGATTTAATTTACTTTAAATTAACAGTAAAAACGTATTATTGTTTGACGTATGGGTAGTGATATTTGCTAACTTTGTTTACCGGCTAAATGTTGCGCATTATGAGGTGTAGGTGGACTGTCTAAATTTGCAAGAACCATTCAAGTGCATTGTTAACGGATTTTGTTAAAACAGTCAGAACGATAAGTCGATGTTTACATAGAATCAAATGACTTATGATGATCTGGCAATTTTAGAGCAAATCATAAGCTAAAAAATCTGTAAGCGCTTTTGAGAATAAGTAATTAATGAGGAACCCTTTAAAATGAAAATTGCTATTAACGGATTTGGCCGGATTGGCCGCAATACCTTACGTAATATAGTACTAAGAAATACGAATATTGAAATAGTTGCAATAAATGATCTCACAGATGTGCAAACATTAGCACATCTATTCAAATATGATTCGGTGCATGGGCCATATACTGGTGAAATTTATGCAGACGGCGACTTCTTGGTAATAGATAACCGGCGTATAGCGGTGTTTAAAGAGAAAGAACCCAGTCAACTACCTTGGAAAAATCTAGAAATCGATGTAGTGATTGAGTCTACTGGCAGATTTACAACGTTAAAACTTGCAGAAGAACATTTAACTGCGGGTGCTAAACAGGTGGTTATATCGGCACCTTCAGCAGATAAAGAAGTGCCAATTGTAGTGCTTGGCGTAAATGATGATGTGGTTGATTTAACAGCGAAGGTGCTGTCAAACGCATCCTGTACTACCAATAATGTAGCGCCCTTAATAAAGGTGCTTGATCGTAATTGGAAAATAGTAGATGGTTATATCACGACGGTGCATTCCATGACGGGCGATCAAAATTTACATGATGCACCGCATCGTGACTTAAGGAGAGCTAGAGCGGCATCAGCTTCTATTATACCAACCACTACAGGAGCGGCTAAAGCTGTAACAAATGTCTTTCCGCATTTGGAAGGAAAGTTGGGAGGGGCTGGCATAAGGGTGCCGGTGCTTAACGGGTCATTAACCGATTTTACTTGTATTCTTGAAAAGCAACCTACCGTTGAAGATATCAATGAGGCGTTTAAGAAAGCTTCACTGAATGATTTAAGAGGTGTCTTGCAGTATACCGAAGATCCTATCGTGTCTGTTGATATTATAAATTCACCGTATTCCTGTGTTTTTGACGCATTGCTTACCTCCGTTGTCGGCGGCTTGGTAAAAGTGGTAGGTTGGTACGATAATGAATTTGGGTATTCCAATAGGTTAGTAGACTTGTTGATTAAAATGAAATCTATTAAAAGGGTAAAATGATCGTAAAATTTATTCCTCCGGAAGAGGTTCTTCCACTGAGAAGTCTCGTCTTGCGTGATAGTAAACCTTATGAATACTGTATATTTGATGAAGACACACGGCCGGATACCTTTCATCTCGGATTAATTGATGAAGAGGATGATTTGCCTAAAAGTGTTCTTACCGCTTTTCCTCAGGCGAGAGATGGTTTTATAGGGGTGGGATACCAGTTAAGGGGAATGGCTACTCATCCGGATTTTCAAGGAAAGGGCTTGGGAAATCAGCTGGTTAATTTTTTGATCGTTTATCTTCGAGGTCAGGGAGCGTCTTATGTATGGTGCAATGCCCGTAAAGTAGCCTTTCGCTTTTATCAAAATTTGGGATTTGAATTTATTTCTGACGATTTTGAGGTTCCTGGCATAGGAATACACCGAGTAATGTATCTGCAGATAAATTAAGCATTTATTCAAAATGTTGCACAAATTTTATAAGTTTGTTGCAGAACCGTTAAGAATATTGGTCTAGAAGATTTGGTTAAGCAAAAAAACAAACATATATGACTGAAGCCATTATAAGTTGTCCTCATAAATTATTATGAACAGTTTATAAAAAGGCATTATGCATCTTAAAACAATTTATTCAAATGAACCCGACATGATTAAAATAAATGTTAAACACATAGGGTAACAATTATTTTAATCATCAAAGGCTCCATCTGACTACTAAAAAAAACAAAAAATATACAGATGAAAACTATTGATGATTTAAATTTTTCCGGGAAGAAGGCCCTAATCCGTGTTGACTTCAATGTTCCGTTAGACGACGATTTTAATATTACCGATGATAACCGTATAAAAGGTGCGAAACCAACCATAGAGAAGATATTGAAAGATGGTGGGGCTGTAATTCTAATGTCGCATTTAGGACGTCCAAAAGACGGGCCTACAGACAAGTTCTCGTTGAAACATATAGTTGATCATTTGTCGAAAGAGCTGAATGTAAAAGTGCAATTTGCCAATGACTGTATTGGGACCGAAGCAATAGAAAAAGCAAAGGACCTAAAAGCAGGAGAAGTTCTTTTGCTTGAAAACCTACGTTTTTACAAAGAAGAAGAGAAGGGTGATACGGCTTTCGCTGAAAAATTAGCGGCTTTAGGAGATGTTTATGTGAATGATGCCTTTGGTACCGCGCACCGCGCACATGCTTCTACTGCTGTAATTGCAAAATTTTTCCCGCAGGCTAAGTATTTTGGATATCTTATGGCTTCAGAATTAAAAAATGCCGAAAAGGTATTAAATAATCCGGAAAGGCCATTTACGGCAATTATGGGAGGAGCAAAGGTTTCAGATAAGCTTGAACTCATCGAAGCCTTATTGGCAAAAGTGGATAACCTTATTATAGGAGGTGGGATGGCTTACACATTTGTGAAAGCGAAAGGCGGAGAGATTGGCCAATCTTTGGTAGAACTGGATAAATTGGATCTGGCTAATAATTTAGTAGAAAAGGCAAAGGAGAAGGGTGTGAAGCTTTTATTGCCAAAGGATAGTCAAATTGCCGATAAATTTGCGAACGATGCAAACGTGTATGATGGCGCAAATGACGAAATACCTGCCGATAAGATGGGATTAGATATTGGAGCTGCATCTGCTGCAGAATTCTCAGATATTATAAAATCATCAAAAACTATTTTGTGGAATGGTCCAATGGGGGTGTTCGAAATGGATACTTTTGCAAAAGGAACAAAAATAGTTGCGGAAGCTGTAGTTGACGCAACCAAACGCGGGGCATTTTCTTTAATAGGCGGTGGGGATTCAGCAGCGGCTGTTACTAAATTTAAAATGACCGATGATGTAAGTTACGTGAGTACAGGAGGTGGTGCCTTACTAGAATATATGGAAGGCAAAGAATTGCCTGGCGTAAAGGCAATTAATGATTAAGTTTGTTTAAAGAGGGAATTGATAAACTTTTCCCTCTTTTATTATTTCCATTTGTATTAAGGCATACTGGTAGTATCTACCGCTGATTGTATTTTTTGAGCTACGGTGGCTTTGTTTACCACCGATTTAATTCCTTTAATACCCCTTGCAGTTGCTTCAGCTTCTTTCATGTGTTGTTCGTCAGGAAACGTTCCGGTAAAAGTAACAACTCCCTCTGTTACATCTACCTCTGTGCCAGGTAAAAGCACATACTCTATTTCTTGTTGGGCCCTTTGATCTTTTAACTGTTTAGAACCACATGATGTTAACCCAAAACATAAACTCATTACTATAACGAGTGTTATGCATAATCGATTGAAGTTCATGGTTTACTCTCTTTAATTAGCTTAAATAATTGGCCGCTCTTTTTTTGGTTTATTGTGGCGTTGCGGTTTTCATGTATTACAATTGTATAAGCAAAAAGTTTTAAATAAAGCGCAGTTTTATAATTCTTAAGAGTAGATACTATATTATAATTTAGAGATGTTACAAAGGACTGACCTTTTCCTTCAAAAAAATTAAGCGCACGCGGTTCGTCTCAAGAAGTCTCTCGGCCTCTTAAAATGGTCAATAAAACCTTTTCTGATCTAATTTCTCCTGATTAAAGAGCTAGGTAAAGTGTGTTTGCTAAGGGCCGCTTTTCATGAGCTGGTGGGAGAAAATAACCTGTGGAAAACTTTTTTGTGGGAGAAAGTGGGAGAAAGTGGAAGATTTATCTAATTTTACATTTGATTATTTGGATAAACTGTATAGATGGCTCACTTTCTCGGCGAATTTGAATGTAAGCTAGATACCAAAGGAAGAATGGTATTACCTGCCGGCCTCAAAAAGCAAATGCTTGAGGTTGAACGGGAGGGGCTTGTCATAAATCGAGGACTGGAAGCGCACTTAGTAATTTATCCAAGGAAAGAATGGGACAGGATTATGGAAGAACTGAGCAAGCTAAATACCTTCGAAAAAAAGACACGGGAATTTGTGCGAAAATTTATGAGGGGGGCTACTGAGCTTAGTTTGGACTCAGCAAATAGGGTATTGATTCCTAAAACGTTGTTAGAGTATGCGAATATAGATGCGGAAGTTGTATTAGCGAGTCAATTCAATAAAATAGAGATGTGGGCAAAAGATGTTTATGACGCGCAATGGGATGATGAGGGCGATGATTTTGCTGCACTGGCTGAAGAAGTGATGGGAAACTTGAAAAGGAGGGGAGATGAATAAGGTTTATCATGTGCCTGTAATGCTGAGAGAATGTGTTGAAGCATTAAATATAAAACCTGATGGGATTTATGTTGATGTAACGTTTGGTGGTGGCGGACACTCCCGGGAAATTTTAGCTCGTTTAGGGGATAAAGGTAAACTTTATGCTTTTGATCAGGATCCTGATGCGCTGGCTAATGCTTTTCAGGATGAACGATTTGCATTGATTCATCAAAACTTTCGTTTTTTAAAAAATAACCTGCGTTTGCAGGGTATTAAAAAAGTCGATGGGATTTTGGCAGATTTGGGTGTGTCTTCTCATCAATTTGATGAAGCTGAAAGAGGCTTCTCAATACGTTTTGATGCTTCTTTGGATATGCGTATGGACCAAGTGGGTGATCTGGATGCGAAGAGGGTAATCGGTACATACTCAGAAGGGGAGTTACATCGCGTATTTGGAATGTATGGAGAGATTCAAAATGCAAAATCCTTAGCGAATGCTGTTGTGACAGCGCGTTTGATGAAGCCTATTAACACGGTGTCCGACTTGAAACTTGCCATTGCTAAGCTGGTACCCAGAGGAAAAGAAAATAAATATTTTGCACAGCTCTTTCAGGCCTTACGTATTGAGGTGAATAAAGAGTTGGAAGCGCTACAGGAGTTTTTAGTACAGGCAGAATCTATTTTAGAACCAGAGGGTCGGTTGGTGGTAATGTCTTATCATTCGTTGGAAGACAGGTTAGTGAAAAACTTCATGGCAAAAGGAAAATTTAAAGGGGATGTGGAGAAAGATTTTTATGGAAATGAAATTAAACCCTTTAAACTAATTACACGTAAAGCTATTGTTGCGTCGGAAGACGAGATCAGTAGCAATAGCCGGGCGCGAAGTGCTAAGTTAAGAGTGGCTGAGAAGTTATAAATATCGTTTTTAATATAACACGCTAACAACGATGTTAAACAAATATAAAAATGCGGCATTAACGGAGGAACAACAGGAGGCCTTACGTGATGAAGTGGAAGCAAAAGCAGGGGCATCTGAGGATTTTTTGAAGTCGTTATTGTCTCCAAAGGGATTCTCGTCTGCGCGAGCTGTGGCGGCTGTTCCATTTATTGCTTTTTTGGCTTTTTTAGCTATTATATATATAGCGAATAGGCATCTAGCGGAAGATACTGTGCGTGAAATTGATACAACGACACGGGAGGTGAAGTACTTGAGTTGGGAATATAAATCGTTAAAAGCTGATTTGATGCTTAAGAGTACACAGAGTGAGGTGGCACAAAAAGTAGATACTGTTGGTCTTAAGGCGCTTATTGCTCCACCAAAAAGAATTGTTTTAAATGCTGTAGATAAAAAGGAAGAATAGATATACTAATGAATATTAGAACAGACATATTGTTGCGGGTTTACCTCTCCTTTGGAGCGATGGTAATTTTTGCCGTAGCCGTACTGTATAAAATGTTCAGCTTACAAGTTGTTGAAGGATCGCACTGGCAAGCAATGGCCGACAGTCTCTCTACGCGCTATCAAACAATTGAAGCAACAAGGGGTAATATCTTCTCATCAGATGGCAGTTTATTAGCCACTTCTGTTCCTGAATACGATGTGAGAATGGATATGGTTGCGCCCGGGATATTAGAGGACGACATATTTTATTCTAAAGTAGATTCTCTCGCAGCTAGTTTAGCTACTTTTTTTAAAGATAAATCTGTAGATCAATATAGGAGATTGCTTCGAAAGGCGCGTAAAGACAAAAACCGATACTATTTAGTTAAACGAAATGTAAGCTTTCAGGATATGAAAGTAGTTCGTGCTTTTCCAATCTTTAATTTAGGTAAATACAAAGGAGGCTTGATCGCGGAGCAAAAGAACAAGCGCATTATGCCGTTTAAAACACTTGCTGCGCGCACAATAGGCTATAAAAACGAAAATGTGCAGCCTGTAGGCCTGGAGGGTGCCTATGCGGAGTATATGGATGGTGTAAGTGGAAGTCGCTTGGTGCAGCGAATAGCCGGCGGTAGCTGGATGCCTATTAATGAAGATACAGAAGTATCACCTACCGATGGTGCGGATATCATATCTACCATTGATGTTAATATGCAAGATGTGGCGCAAAAGGCACTCGAGAAACAATTAATTGCAAGCGATGCCGATAATGGATGTGTTATTTTGATGGAAGTGGCCACTGGCGAAGTGAAGGCTGTTGCCAATTTTACAAAAGTGGAAGAAGGGATATATAAAGAAAAATTCAATTATGCAGTAGCACAAAGTGCAGAGCCCGGATCTACGTTTAAATTAGCGTCTTACATGGCTGCTATTGAAGATGGTAAAATTGATACGAGCGATATTGTAGACACTGAAGACGGAACGTTTACTGTGTATAGGAAAACAATACGTGATTCTCATCATGGAGGTTACGGTAAGATTTCGGTAAAAAGAGCTTTTGAAGTATCGTCTAATACCGCGATTACTAAACTTATTTATCAAAACTATAAAAGCAATCCGGCTGCTTTTACTTCTAGATTGCATAAAATGCATTTAAATGATAAGCTTGGGTTGCAAATACCTGGAGAAGGTGATCCGTTGATAAAGACACCAAAAAGTAGGTCATGGAGCGGCTTAAGTTTGCCACAAATGGCGTATGGTTATGAGTTGAAAGTTACCCCTTTACAAATGTTAGCTTTATACAATGCCGTGGCTAATAATGGTAAGATGATAGCTCCTTTGTTTGTCAAAGAAGTTAGAAGATTAGGGCATACCGTCGAAAAATTTGAAGCAAGAGTAATTAATGAAAAAGTTGCATCCGATGAAACCTTAGGCAAAGTAAGAGGAATGTTGGAGGGAGTAGTAGAAGAAGGGACGGCTAAGGTCCTGAAAAATTCGTTATTCAAAATGGCGGGAAAGACAGGAACCGCTCAAATGGCAGACGGTGCTGCCGGATATAAAACAAATAGAAGATACCAAGGGTCTTTTGCAGGGTATTTTCCGGCAGATAACCCGAAGTATTCTATGATTGTGGTCGTACAGAACCCTAGAAAAGGTGGTTATTATGCAATAAGTGTTGCTGCTCCAGTATTTAAAGAGATTGCTGAGAGAGTATATGCGGGTGATACACAGATGTATCATGATCTTAGCAATTTAAAATTCACCTCGGCATACGGAATGCCGCAAATAAAAAACGGCTTTTTAAAAGATAGCCAATACGTTTCTAACGCATTCGGTTTGAAAGCAAATCGGGTACAAAATGATACTGCTAAAAATTTCGTTTCAGACGACAGTATTGTGGAGGGTAAGGTGCCGGATTTGAAAGGAATGGGATTAAAGGATGCTATGTTTCTTTTAGGAAATGTAGGAATGAAAGCGCTCGTTAAGGGGAAGGGAAAAGTGGTCAGACAGTCTATTAACCCAGGAGAGCTGGCAAGTAAGGGATTACCTATAAGTATTGAACTAGAATGATTGCTTTATCTAAGATATTGAGCGGAGTAACTGTAAGGCATACTATAGGAAGTATGGACAGGGATATCCATGCAGTTTGCTTTGACTCTCGTAAAGCCGTCCATAACGATCTCTTTGTTGCGGTAAAAGGTACGGTAACTGACGGACATCTATTTCTTGATAAGGCGATAGCACTTGGTGCAACAACTATCATATGTGAAGACCTTCCTACTGTTATTAATGATCATATTACCTATATACAAGTAGAAGATGCAGCTCATAGCTTAGGATTGGCTGCCGCTAACTTCTATGACAATCCGTCATCACAATTAAAACTGGTTGGTGTAACAGGTACCAATGGTAAAACAACAGTGGTTACCTTATTACATAAATTGTTTATTGAACTTGGTTTTCATGTGGGATTACTTTCTACTGTGCAAAACCAAATTAATGGCAATGTAATAGAGGCAACACATACAACACCAGATCCAGTAACGCTTAACTTCCTTTTGCGCCAGATGGTTGATGCAGGGTGTGATTACTGCTTTATGGAGGTGAGCTCTCATGCTATCGCCCAACATAGGATAGCAGGGTTAATATTTGTAGGAGGAATATTTACCAACTTGACACATGATCATTTGGATTTTCACAAAACCTTTGATGCATACCTTAAGGCTAAAAAAGGGTTTTTTGATGTATTAGATAGGTCGGCATTTGCATTGGTGAACGTAGATGATAAAAACGGGGTAGTGATGCTTCAGAATACCGAAGCTTATAAAAAGACCTATGGGTTGAAGAACATTGCAGATTATAAAGGTCGAATTGTTGAAAGCCATTTCGATGGTATGCTTATGCAGATAGAAGGTAAAGAAGTTTGGACTAAATTGGTTGGGACCTTTAATGCTTACAATTTATTAGCAGTATACAGCGCCGGCGTACTACTGGAACAGGATAGTATGCGCGTGCTGACGATAATAAGTAGAATCACCGGTGCCGAAGGACGTTTTGATACGCAAGTGGCCACTAATGGGATTGTAGGGATAGTCGATTACGCGCATACGCCAGATGCCGTGGAGAATGTATTAAAAACGATCGTTAATCTACGAAAAAATAAAGAGCAAATTATCACGGTATTAGGTTGTGGAGGAGATAGAGATAAAACTAAACGACCGGAAATGGCTGAAGTTGCTGCGCGACTAAGTGACAAAGTTATTTTAACCTCAGATAATCCTAGAAGTGAAAATCCCCAACAGATTATTTACGAGATGGAACAGGGGATCCCTAGCGATAAAAAAAGGAATGTATTTGCGATTACGGATAGGTACGAAGCTATAAAAGCTGCAGTACATTTAGCTCAACCACATGATATAATTTTGGTGGCAGGAAAAGGGCATGAGAAATATCAAGAAATAATGGGGGTAAAAAAGGAATTTGACGATAAAGCTGTTTTGAAAACGCTTTTTAATGAGATTATTGATTAATAACCACGGTAGCTAATGATAATAAGGTACAATTTGAGTTAAAGATAAATATAACAAAGAAATGCTGTACTATTTGTTTACATATTTACATGATCATTTTAACCTACCGGGCGCTGGGGTGTTTCAATACATTTCTTTTCGTTTCGGTTTGACCGTTATATTATCTCTTATCATCACAACTGTTTATGGTGGCAGGTTAATTAGGTTATTGCGAAAAAAACAGGTGGGCGAAACGGTGAGGAGCTTGGGCTTAGAAGGAGAATCTAAAAAGCAAGGTACTCCAACAATGGGTGGGTTAATTATTATAGCAGGTATTTTAATCCCTACTTTATTGTTTGCAAAGCTGGAAAATGTGTATGTAATCCTCATGATTATTGCAACCGTTTGGATGGGAGCTGTAGGGTTTTTAGATGACTACATTAAGGTGTTTAAAAATAATAAAGAAGGTTTAGCAGGAAAGTTTAAAGTAGTTGGACAGGTGGGACTTGGGATTATTATTGCTTGTACGATGTATTATCACCCATCCATAGTGAGTAGGCAAAAAGTTAACGGACCCGTTAAAGGGGCCAATATTCAAATGCAGCAAAACTTTGATGGAACGAAGAGCTATTATAATGTGGAAGTTAAGTCGACAAAAACGAACATACCATTCTATAAAAACAATGAGTTTGACTATGGGAAAGTATTGAGTGTTTTTGGGGTACCGGACGGGAAGTATGCTTTTCTAGTTTTTCTGGTTTTTGTAGTATTTATTATTACTGCGGTGTCTAATGGCGCCAATATTACTGATGGGATAGATGGTTTGGCTACTGGTACTTCGGCGGTTATTGGCGTAACGTTAGCAATACTGGCTTATGTATCTGGTAATAGCATTTTTGCGGATTATCTGAACATTATTTATATACCGAATTCTGGAGAGCTGGTTGTGTTTGCCGGAGCATTTGTAGGAGCATGCGTTGGGTTTTTATGGTATAACTCATATCCTGCTCAAGTATTTATGGGAGATACGGGTAGTTTAGCTATTGGTGGTATAATAGCTGCTTTCGCTATTATGATAAGGAAAGAGCTATTGATTCCAATATTATGTGGTATTTTTTTAGTTGAGCTGCTCTCGGTAATTATGCAGGTCTCTTACTTTAAGTACACAAAGAAGAAGTTTGGAGAAGGGAGGAGGATATTCTTAATGTCTCCTTTGCATCATCATTATCAGAAGAGAGGATATCATGAGTCGAAAATAGTTACCCGGTTTTGGATTGTTGGGATTATTTTGGCGGTAATAACAATCGTTACATTAAAGGTAAGGTAAATGGAAGCGCTTGATCCAAATAACAGTAATGTAAGACCTAAACTAGTTATTCTAGGAGCGGGTGAAAGTGGTGTGGGTGCAGCAATCCTAGGGAAACAACAGGGGTTTGAAGTGTTTGTGTCCGACAGTAGCGAGATAAAACAAGGTTATAAAGAGCAGTTAAACAAAGAGGGGGTACGTTATGAGGAGAAGCAGCATACGTTAGAAGAGGTTCAAACCGCGGATCTAGTCATTAAGAGCCCGGGTATACCAGAGGCGGCTCCAGTAATAAAACATTTACGGGAGAAGGGTATTCGTGTTATTGGTGAAATTGAATTCGCAGCGCAGTATACCCAGGCTAAAACAATTTGCATTACGGGATCAAACGGAAAGTCCACTACTACTATGTTGACTTACCACATGCTCAAAAAGGCAGGACTAAACGTTGGCTTAGCTGGTAATATTGGCAAAAGCTTTGCTTTGCAGGTGGCCACTGAACAGTTTGACGTGTACGTTTTGGAAATAAGCAGCTTCATGTTAGATGATATGTATGACTTTAGGGCAGATATCGCCGTGCTACTAAATATTACGCCAGATCATCTTGACCGCTACGATTATAAGATGGAAAACTATGTGAATTCCAAATTTAGAATAGCACAGAATCAGCGAAGCGACGATGTTTTTATATACTGCTTGGACGATCCTGAGACATTGGAAGGACTTAAAAGGATAAAAATAAATGCTTCCATGTACCCTTTCAGTCTGAAAGAGAAAGTAGCACAGGGGGCATATTTAAATGAACAAAACGAAATTATAATAAAGGTACCAAATCACGAAAATTTTATCATGTCTATTAACGATTTAGCATTACAGGGAAAACACAATGTGTATAATAATATGGCTTCTGGAATCGTAGCCAAAGTATGGGAGTTACGTAATGAATCTATTCGGGAAAGCATGGGAGATTTCGTAAATATTCCACATAGATTGGAACACGTATCTCGTATCTCAGGAATAGAATTTATTAATGACTCTAAAGCAACCAATGTGAACTCTGTTTGGTATGCATTGGAGAGTTTACCGGGTAAAATAGTTTTAATCATGGGAGGAGTTGATAAAGGAAATGATTACAACATGTTAAAAGAGATGGTGCAAAAGAAAGTGAGAGGGATCGTTTGCTTAGGTAAGGATAATAGAAATATACACAATGCTTTTGAAGAAGATACGGAGGTTATAGTGAATACTGCAACCATGAGCGAGGCTGTTCAGATAGCTTATCATATTGCACAGAAAGGTGATACGGTTTTATTATCGCCGGCTTGTGCCAGCTTTGATCTCTTCAAAAATTATGAAGACAGGGGAGATCAGTTTAAAGCTGCGGTTAGAGAGCTTTAAACCGAGCAAAGGTTAAGTGAACGATTGATTAAATGAATGTACTTAACAAGTAAAGGTTATGGAAAGAATTTTTAGTAAGCTTAAAGGTGATAAATGGATTTGGATAATAGTGATCCTATTATCAGTATGGTCATTATTGGCTGTTTATAGTTCAACGGGCACCTTGGCATATAAAGAAGGTCGTGGTACAGAGACATATCTGATCAAACATTTTACTTTAATCTTTGCAGGTCTTTTATTAATGTATTTTTCTCATTTGCTTGATTACAGGTACTACGCAGGGATATCCAAAATTTTAATGATCATTACTATTCCCTTACTTTTATATACCTTGTTGTTTACAAACTCCGTTAATGATGCTAACAGGTGGGTAACTATTCCCGTTATCAACCAGACATTTCAAACATCTGATATGGCGAAATTGGCACTTATAACCTTTTTAGCCAGAATGCTGACACGTAAACAGGAAAATATAAAGGACGTAAAAAGTGCTTTCCTACCCATTATGGGGTCTGTTTGCGCAGTTATTATTTTGATTGCCATTGCAAATATGTCAACGGCTATCATGCTTTTTGCCGTTAGTATTTTATTATTAGTAATTGGCCGTATCAGTATAAAACAAATAGCCTACGTAAGCGTAGCAGGAGTTTTTCTATTAACGATGGTAGTGTTATTAGGACCTAGGAGACAAACTTACATATCAAGGGTCGAAACTTTTATGGGTAAAGGTGAACCTGACCCGGATAAAGAGTTTCAGGCAACACAAGCAAAAATAGCGATTGCAACGGGTGGATTATTCGGGAAAGGCCCAGGTAATAGCACGCAACGTAATTTACTTCCTCACCCTTATTCTGACTTTATTTTTGCAATAATAATTGAAGAATACGGTGCTGTCGGGGGAGTGATTTTGGCGGCGATGTACCTGGTTTTTATGTTTAGATGCATTCGGATAGTAACACAAAGTCCAAAAGCCTTCGGAGCATTATTAGCTGCAGGGTTGGGTTTCAGCCTCACGATCCAGGCATTTGGAAACATGGCTGTAGCCGTCGGTTTAGGGCCGGTTACGGGTGTTCCGCTACCTTTGGTAAGTATGGGCGGAACTTCTATTTTGTTTACTAGTGTAGCGTTTGGCATTATTTTGAGTGTAAGTAGAAATATTGAAGATCTTAAACAGAAAGGGGTGGATAAACTCTCAAAAGATGATAAAAAAGTAAAAGATAAGGTGATCGTTGGAGAGATTCCGGCAATGGCATAATTAACTGGTATTATGGGAAATCGTTTAAAAAGAGTCATAATAAGCGGAGGAGGAACTGGGGGGCACATCTTCCCTGCTATCTCTATTGCAAATGCATTAAAACGTTTAGTCCCAGAAATGGAAATATTGTTTGTAGGAGCAAATGGAAGGATGGAGATGGATAAAGTGCCTGCTGCTGGTTATAAAATAATTGGTTTAGATATACAGGGAATAAATAGAAAGTCGCTTTTAAAAAATTTATTGCTGCCTTTTAAATTGTGGAAAAGCATTACAAAGTCGAGGCAGATTATAAAAGATTTCAAACCCGATGCCGTAGTGGGTGTTGGAGGGTATGCTTCTGGCCCGTTGCTTCATGCTGCCGGAAGGATGAAAATACCTTATTTGATTCAAGAGCAAAATTCTTATGCCGGTGTAACGAATAAGAAATTGGGTAAAAATGCCGCTAAAATTTGCGTTGCTTTCGAAGGAATGGAACAATTTTTTCCAGCCGAAAAGTTAATAAACACTGGAAATCCTATACGGCGGGATGCTGTAGATATTGTGGGAAAAGAATTTGAAGCGAAGGAATTACTAGGCCTAGATAAACAAATGAAGACCATTTTGTTGACGGGCGGTAGTTTGGGAGCACGTACCTTAAATAATTGCATGTTGGAGGGATTGAATAAGTTGAAGGGGGCACAGATACAAGTATTGTGGCAATGTGGTAACTATTATTATAAAGAGTTGGCTGAGGAAGTAGAGAAAGGAGCTTATGAACATGTGCACCTAAAGGCTTTTTTGCATCGCATGGACTTGGCATATGCGGCAGCAGATATAATTATTGCGCGTGCCGGTGCAGGTACTATCGCCGAATTATGTGCTGTAGGCAAGCCGGTAATTCTCGTGCCGTCTCCGAACGTGGCGGAAGATCATCAAACAAAAAATGCAGTTGCTTTAGCCGACAAAGATGCAGCAGTAATGATTAGCGATACAGCGGCGAAAGAAAAACTTATTGATACAGCGATTGATTTAAGTAGAAATAAGGATAAATGTAAGGAGCTTTCTCTGAATATAAAGCGATTGGCAAAGTTAGATGCGGATGTTGTGATAGCAAAAGAGGTACTGAAATTGATTGAAGGGAAATTGAATTAATGATAACGGGAAAATGAATATATCAAACATAAAGCAGGTTTATTTGATTGGAATTGGCGGCATTGGAATGAGTGCTTTAGCGAGATATTTTAATCATTTGGGGTTGGCTGTGTTTGGTTATGACAAAACAGAATCATTTTTAACAAGGCAGTTGGCAGACGAAGGCATAAGGATAACTTATGCAGATAACGTCGAGGAAATTCCATTGTCATTTAAACAATTTTCTCAGGAAAACCTCCTTGTGTATACTCCTGCGGTTCCAAAAGATTTAAAAATCAGTTCCTTCTTTATTGAAGTAGGTTACAGATTATTTAAACGGTCAGAAGTATTGGGTCTCATCAGTGAGAATTATTATACCATAGCAATAGCAGGTACACATGGGAAAACTACTACTTCTAGCATGATTGCTCATATTTTAACGGATAGTGGACGGAATTGCTCGGCGTTTTTAGGGGGGATTGCGGCGAATTATAATAGCAATATTTTATTTGCAGATAATAATTTTTTAGTAGTGGAAGCCGATGAGTTTGATCGATCATTTTTGACCCTTCATCCAGATATTGCAGTGGTGACATCCACGGATGCCGATCATTTAGACATCTATGGAGACCTTGATCACTTGTTAGCGTCTTTTAATCTGTTTATCCAACAAGTGTCAGTTGATGGTAAACGAATAGTGAAGGAGGGACTAAATCTGCCTTTCGATTTAACCTATTCAACTAATAATAATGCTGATGCCTATGCATCCAATATTGAAGTACGAGATAGATCTTTTTATTTTGATTATCAGTACAAGAAGAAGGAGGTTGTCATTAAAAACATTCTTCTTGGCATAGCTGGTAAACATAACGTAGAGAACGCTGTAGCTGCCATCACGGTGGCGCTGGAGTTAGGGATCGAGCAAGAGTCAATAAAAGAAGCATTAGCTTCCTTTAAAGGTGTGAAAAGGAGATTCGAATATATCGTGAATGAGCCTGATGTTGTATTTATTGATGATTATGCCCATCACCCTGAGGAGCTTAAAGCTTGCTTATTAGCTGTTAAAAGCTTATTTCCGGATGATGAAATAACCTGCATATTCCAGCCACACTTATTTACCAGAACGCGGGATTTTGCTGCTGGATTTGCGGAAAGCTTGGCATTGGCTGATACATTAATATTGATGGATATTTATCCCGCACGGGAACAGCCAATCGCTGGAATTACATCCGATTGGTTATTGGAGAAAGTTGAAATAGAAAATAAGATGAGGCTTGATGGGGATCAGATTTTAGCATATATAAAACAAAATAAACCAAAAGTAACGCTTACGGTTGGAGCAGGAAATATCGATTTATTAGTAGAGCCGATAAAAAAGGTTTTAACAAATGTTTAATACACTGAAAAATATCAATTGGCGAAGGGTCTTGTATATACTAACCTGGTGTATCAGTGTTACGGGGCTTTTAGTTTTAATGAGTTTTATCAATGCGAAGAAAAAGGGACTAGATTGTAAAAATATAAAAATTATCGTCCCCGGCACACAGGCCTTTGTGTCTCAAACGGATGTTTATAGCATTATAGAAGAAAATAATGGAGCGCTGGTTGGAAAACCATTGAAAGATTTACCATTTCAAGATATAGAAGATAAGCTAAAGCGAAATCCATTTATAAAGGAGGTGAGGGTCTTTTCTGAAATGGATGGAACAGTAAATGTAAAGATTGAACAAAGGGAAGCTGTATTAAGGGTCATAAATAACGTTGGGAATGATTTTTATATTGATGGCGCGGGGGTTAAATTCCCTATCTCTAAGCTTTATGCCCCTCATATAATAGTGGCAAATGGAAATATTGTAGAACGTTTTGACGGAAAGCAAGATACCATGACTTCAAAGACTGTAAAAGATCTGTTTAAAGTAGCTACGTTTTTAACAACAGATTCGCTTTGGAACAGCCAAGTTGAACAATTGTATGTAAATGAAGAACATGATATAGAAATTGTGCCTAGGGTTGGAAATCAAAAAATAATTTTAGGCGATGCAGATTCGGTGGAAAGAAAATTTGATAAGCTTCTGGTTTTTTATAAACAAATTGTTCCTAAGGCGGGATGGGGAACCTATAAAACGGTTAATCTTAAGTTCGCAAATCAGATTGTCTGCGAAAAAGCAGACAGCATAATAAAAAAAGAAAATGACAATAAACAGCATATTAATACGCATTAGACATGGAAAAACGAACAACTAATACGAAAGATGCTCCAATAGTTGTAGGACTAGATATCGGTACCACAAAGATCTGTGTAACAGTGGGCCGTAGGAGCGGGCATAATAAAATTGAGGTACTTGGAATTGGGAAAGCGGAGTCTTTAGGTGTAAGCCGTGGAGTTGTAGCCAATATTCAAAAAACTGTTACTAGTATCGTTAAAGCTGTCGAGGAGGCAAGCGCCCAATCAAATGTAGATATTAAGGTTGTTAATGTAGGTATTGCTGGACAACATATTAAAAGCCTGCAACATCGAGGTATTCTGACACGAAGAGATGATAATGAAATAGGTAAAAAGGACATCGAGAAGTTAGTAGAAGATATGTACAAGCTTGTCCTTCCTCCGGGGGAAGAAATAATACATGTGCTGCCCCAAGAGTTTACCATCGATAATGAACCTGGTATTAAAGACCCTATAGGAATGGCAGGACGAAGAATGGAAGCAAATTTCCATATCATTTCCGGTCATGTTAGTGCTGTAAGAAACATTAAACGCTGTGTAGAATATGCTAGTTTAGAGGCACAGGAATTGATCTTGGAGCCTTTGGCGTCATCCGAGGCTGTGCTTAGCCCTGAAGAGAAAGATGCTGGAGTGGTATTAGTAGATATTGGGGGCGGAACGACAGATGTCGCAATTTTCCATGAAGGTATCATACGTCATACGGCTGTTATTCCGTTAGGTGGGAATATTGTAACGGAGGATATCAAGCAAGGGTGTTCTGTGCTACGTAACCAGGCTGAGCTGCTAAAAGTTCGTTTTGGGTCGGCTTTGGCAGACGAAAACAGAGAAAATGAGATCATTTGTGTGCCAGGATTAAGGGGTAGAGAGCACAAGGAAATTTCCGTAAAAAATCTTGCCTACATTATTCAAGCGAGAATGGAAGAAATCATTGAACACGTTTATTACGAGATCAAATCTTCTGGGTACGAACGTAAGCTAATTGGCGGAATAGTAATCACAGGTGGAGGTGCACAATTGAAGCACTTGGTCCAGTTAGTAGAGTATGTTACTGGACTTGAATGTAGAATCGGGATGCCTAATGAACATCTCTCCAAAAATGAGGTGCTACCGAAAAATATATATGATGAACTGAAAAGCCCTTTGTATGCAACGGGTATTGGTTTGCTGATAAAAGGTGTTGAATCGGTTGAGTACGAAGAGGTTGAGCATCCTGCAAAGAGCCAAGCGGTAAAAGGTATCGCAGAAGAAGGAAAGAAGACATTTGGCTTCTTGGATAAAATCATCCGGTATATAAGTGATGATAATAAAATAGAAGATACGGATTATATTAAATAGTTTTCCACACCGAGCTATTTTTCCACATTGTAAACAATTGTGGAAAACAATTGTGGAAAAAGTGTTAATATTACCATGCGAAAGTAACACGAATTTAAGATTAGGATACCACTCATTACGAGTAAATTAGGATAGTTATGAAATTTGAAATGCTTAAAGAACAATCATCTATTATAAAGGTAATAGGTGTTGGCGGAGGTGGTGGCAATGCAGTTAACCACATGTATAGACAGGGAATTAGCGGTGTGGACTTTATAATCTGCAATACCGATGCACAAGCATTAGAGTTAAGTCCGATACCTAATAAAGTTCAACTAGGTGCTAGTTTGACAGAAGGTATGGGGGCTGGTTCAGACCCTGATGTAGGCGAAAACTCAGCCATCGAAAGTATAGATGACATCAAACGGATGTTAGGCGTAAATACCAAAATGTTGTTTATAACGGCAGGTATGGGAGGAGGAACTGGTACTGGAGCGAGTCCTGTAATTGCTAAGGCAGCAAAAGAAATAGGTGTCCTAACGGTTGCTATTGTTACTACGCCATTTGCATTTGAGGGTAAACGACGTAGAAACCAGGCTGAGGATGGTTTGTCAGAATTACGGAAATATGTTGATTCTTATCTAGTCATTTCCAATGATAGACTTCGTGAAATTTTCGGAAATCTTACAATGAGTTCAGCGTTTGCAAAAGCAGATGATATCTTAACTACCGCAGCAAAAGGTATAGCCGAGATTATTACTATCCCTGGTTATATTAACGTGGATTTCAAAGATGTTAGGACGGTGATGAATGATAGTGGCGTTGCCATTATGGGGAATTCGAAGGCGAGCGGTGATGACCGTGCCCAAAAGGCGGTCGAAGGTGCACTTGCCTCCCCATTATTGAAAGATAGCGAAATTGAAGGTGCAAGATATATACTCTTGAATATTTCTTCTGGTACACAGGAAGTTACAATGGATGAGATTTCTGTGATTACCGATTATATTCAGGAGAGAGCAGGGTTTACAGCGGAGATTATCTGGGGTAATTGTTTGGATGAGACGTTGGATAATGATTTGTCGGTCACAATTATTGCTACAGGATTCCAAACTACCGAAGAGCGTAAACAGGAGGAAAGTAATAAGCGCATTGCTATACCGTTGGAAGAAGAAAAAATTCCGTTGGTTAGACCTGTAAACCAAATTCTTAATAAAGAAAGAGAAATTGAAACACCTCCTTCACCCGTACAGAATGCGGCACCGTCTTTTCAGCCAAAAGTTGAACCGACTGCAGTGCCTCAGGTTGACCTTTTTAGTGGCTTTAGTAAGCCCCAGAATCAAGTGGAGAATAAGGTAATCGTGCCTAAAAAGAATGAAGTTATTAGGCATACACTTATTGAGGAAGAACCGGCTCCCGAAAAGAATGAAAGTACAGATGAATATCAGTTAAAAGTGGCTGAGAGCGAATTTTTATTTACTAAAAATCAGCTCGAAGATCAAGAAATAGAGGAGGTGGATGACAATATCGTCAAAACAACGAATGAAGAGCCGCTTAGCAGTAAAGCAGAAGAGCCGGTGGCAAAGCATGTTGACGAGTATAAAACAGATGAAAGCATTGAAGAGCAATTAAGAAAGACGAAGGAAAGGATTCTTAGATTAAAAGATCTGAGTATGAAGCTTAGATCGACAAATGGATTACAGGAAATTGAAAATGAACCTGCTTTTAGGAGAAAGCAAAAATCCTTAGATCAAGTACCTCATTCTTCCGAATCTCAAGTTTCCAGGTTTACGCTTTCGTCGGAAGATGGAATTACAGAAATACGTCCAAATAATTCTTTTCTGCACGATAATGTTGACTAACAAATTATAAAAATAGTAAAATATAAAGCCGGATGAAATTATTTCATCTGGCTTTTTTTGTAGTAAAAAATACATAAAAGAGAAGTTTTTATACTCATTTTCAAAACGGTTCAGTTGAAAGTTGATATTAACAGCATGAAACTTTATCTTTGTGGAGGTTTAAATTCATGTAACGACTTATTGGCGGGACTAATGAATTGCATCGCGTACGATTTATTACGCAGATATGGAAAGTTGAATTTTACAGCTACGCTGTCCGATATAATTATTGGCAAGGTGATTGTAAAGTGATTTGAAAACTAAATATAATTACACGTTGGATTTATTCGATAAAATATCAAACAATTTGGGTCCTATCGGACAACATCACAAATGGTCTCATGGTTACTTTTCTTTTCCTAAACTGGAAGGAGAAATCGGCCCGCACATGAAATTTAGAGGCAAAGATCATTTAGTGTGGAGCTTAAATAATTATCTCGGCTTAGCAAATCATCCTGAAGTTAGAGCGGTAGATGCCATGGCTGCAAAAGAGTATGGTATGGCTTACCCGATGGGGGCGAGAATGATGTCTGGTAATTCAAATCATCATGAGGCTTTAGAGCAAGATCTAGCTTCATTTGTTGGGAAGGAAGACGCTTTTCTCTTAAATTACGGTTATCAAGGCATGGTTTCTATCATTGACGCATTAGTTGATAGAAATGATGTTATTGTTTACGATGCTGAATCGCACGCTTGTATTATTGATGGTGTTAGACTCCATATGGGGAAAAGATTTGTGTATCAGCACAATGATATTGATAGCTGCAGAAAACAATTAGAGCGGGCTACGAAGATCATTGAACAAACTGGAGGAGCGGTTCTTGTCATAACAGAAGGCGTGTTCGGTATGTCAGGGGCACAAGGTAAATTGAAGGAAATTATTGCCTTGAAGGACATGTTTAACTTCAGACTTTTAGTAGACGATGCCCACGGATTTGGTACGATGGGCCCTACAGGTGCAGGAACACACGAAGCACAGGATTGTATTGACGGTGTGGACATTTATTTTGGTACTTTTGCTAAATCAATGGCAGGAATAGGGGCCTTTGTTGCGGCTGACGAAAATATTGTGACCTTTTTGCGTTATAATATGCGTTCTCAGACATTTGCTAAATCTCTTCCAATGCCGATGGTGATAGGATTGAAAAAGAGATTGGAGTTGTTAAAGGGTGAACCAGGATTACGTGAGAAATTATGGAAGATAGCTACTTCATTACAAAAAGGTTTGAAAGACAATGGCTTTGACATTGGTCATACAAATACGATGGTAACTCCCGTTTTCTTAAAAGGTGATCTGTCGGAG
This sequence comes from Pseudosphingobacterium sp., assembly GCA_035565175.1. Lineage (GTDB taxonomy): Bacteria > Bacteroidota > Bacteroidia > Sphingobacteriales > Sphingobacteriaceae > Olivibacter. The sequence goes on along the minus strand of DATMSZ010000024.1, from coordinate 7,177 downwards.
GCAACTGCTCTTACAATGGACTTGAGAGAAAATTATGGTATCTTTTGTTCTATTGTTGTTTATCCGGTAATACCAAAAGGACAGATAGAATTGAGATTAATACCAACAGCAATGCATACATTAGAAGACGTAAAGAAAACAGTGTTCGCTTTTTCAGAAGTTTCTGATAAGTTAAATAATGGATACTATAGAGAACAACAAGTTGTTCCAGCTTAAAATTAGTCAGCATGTTTATAAAAAAAGGAGATCTATACCACGGATCTCCTTTTTTATTATGTGGCTGTGAATCAGTTTGTTGGTTATTGGAGAGCCCTCGATCCGTTTTATCTGCATAGCTACATTTCTTAATAATTGCTGTTTAAATAACACTTAAAGCGGTTAAAAAATTTTTTTTTCGGAAAAAAGATTATACATTAGCTCTTGGTACAATACATTATTAACTATTTACAATTAAAAGGAGTAATATTTTATGGCAAGCATTGAAAAATTCAACGAGCTTAAAAGTTTAATTGAGGGTTTAGATGGTGATGCTGACAAGTTCTTTAACAAAGGAAATAGTGCAGCAGGAACACGTGTTAGAAAAGGCCTTCAAGATGTTAAAAATTTGGCACAATCTATCCGTTTAGAGGTTCAGGAAGCAAAAAATTCCACTTCTAAATAATTTGATCAGAAGAAATAAAAGGAATTATAAAGTCCTTATCATATTGTGATAAGGACTTTTTACATTATAGAATATGAGATGTTCTTTTACAGGTATAATAAGGGTATTTAACTGTAAGTTATAAATTATCGTTTTGAGGCAATTTATAAAGACACGGTTTGGTTTAATTAAGCAATAACCTTACCATCGATTTCCTTAACAGCTAAGGCGATTTTCTTTTTAGTTTCATTACTTACTTCTACCAAAGGTAAACGGACATAATTGCCACATATGTTAAGTTCTTTAAGCATTTCTTTCACGCCTGCTGGATTCCCCTCGATGAAACACAAATCGTCAATTTGCAATAAATCATAATGCAGTTTACGGGCTTCTTCATAATGCCATTCATTGCAGAATTTAACAAGCTGTTGTGTTTGTTTCGGAAAGGCATTACCAACCACCGTAATTACGCCTACTGCTCCTAATGACATCATCGGAAGTGTCAATGCATCATCACCCGAAATTAATAAAAAGCCTTCGGGCTTTTGAGCCATTATTCTGGTGAAATGTTCAAAATTAGCCGATGCTTCTTTAACGCCAATAATGTTAGAAAAATCATTTGCCAAACGGATGATCGTATCAACAGATACCATGCTTCCTGTTCTTCCTGGAACATTGTATAGTATGATAGGAAGCTTGGTTGCCTGAGCAATTGCTTTATAATGTTGATATATTCCTTCTTGGGTTGGTTTGTTATAATATGGACTAACCGATAGTATCGCTTGATAAGCAGGGTTATTAAACTCTTTTATTTGAGCCACTAACTCCACCGTATTATTTCCCCCAAAACCGGCAACTAATGGTATACGCCCCGCAACTTTATCGGCAGTAAAGTCTAATATTTGCTTCTTTTCCTCCTTCGTTAAAGTCGCAACTTCTCCAGTTGTTCCCATACTAACTAGGTAATCCATTCCTCCGTCTATTTGATATTCAATCAGTCTAGACAATCCTTCGAAATCAATACTGCCATCATTATTGAATGGAGTAACTAATGCCACACCGGCACCATGTAGGTTGTTCATTGCTTTTAAATGATTGTTATATTGTGAATTTTGTATTCAATTTTCAAACCTAATACAAAAATAGCACAATTCGTAAATTTATTCTACCAATTTAATAAGATCTTCCTCCGAAATAATTGGAATGTTTAATTTCTGGGCTTTAGCCAGCTTGGAAGGCCCCATTTTATCGCCTGCAACAAGGTAATCAAGCTTACTGCTTATACTGCCTAAAATCTTGCCACCATTATCTAAAATTAACTGTGTGAGTTCTTCTCTGCTATACTGTTCAAATACGCCTGAAATGATAAAGGATTTAGCTGATAGCTTATTACTGCTCAATTGGAATATCTTTTCCTCAATCTCAAAGTGTAAACCATTTTCTTTTAAAAATCTAACTTGTTCCAGGTGTAAAGGTTTGGAAAAATATTCTTTTACGCTTTCTGCTATCCTTTCTCCTATTTCATCTACTGCAGCAATATCCTCTGCAGTAGCAGCAATGACATTGTCTACATTTTTGAACCCCATGGCTAGTTTTTTAGCAATTGTTTCGCCAACATATCGAATACCTAGTCCGAACAATACTTTTTCAAATGGTTTTTGCTTGGACTTTTCGATACCATCTAACATGTTTTGAATAGACTTAGTTCCGAAACGCTCAATTTGTGCTAGAACATCTTGATGCTGATGTAAATTATATAGATCACTAACTTGGTTTAGTAGGCCTCTTTTGTATAATACATCCACCGTTTCATTTCCCATCCCCTCGATATCCATTGCTTTTCGACTAATAAAATGTTGGATTTTACCCACAATTTGCGGAGGACATCCTTCTTCATTTGGACAGTAATGTACAGCCTCTCCTTCTTTCCTAATCAAAACAGTACTGCAAGCAGGACAAATACTTGGATATAGTATTCGTTTTGTTTCGGGGACACGCAAAGAAGTATTTACCGATGTGATTTTGGGGATGATTTCTCCACCTTTTTCAACGATTACCGTGTCTAGCTCATGTAAATCTAATCTTGCAATTTCATTCGCATTGTGCAACGTAGCACGTTTTACTATCGTACCAGAGAGTTGTACTGGTTTAAGATTAGCCACGGGCGTAACGGCTCCTGTGCGACCAACTTGGTAACTTACCGATTGCAAGATTGTTTCAACCTCTTCTGCTTTATATTTATAAGCAATAGCCCAACGGGGAGATTTTGCCGTAAAGCCCAATTCGTCTTGTTGTGCATAACTATTTACCTTAATAACTATGCCGTCTATTTCGTAGCTTAAATGATGTCTCTCTTTATCCCAATAGCTTATGAATTTAAATACATCATCAAGTGAGCTACATAACTTCGTGTGCTCACATACATGAAAGCCCCAAGATTTCACTGCATTTAAGCTATCCCAATGGGTTTTAAATTGCTTGTCTCTGCCATCCATATACAGGAAATATAGAAAACAATCTAGGGGGCGCTTAGCTACTTCCGAAGAATCTTGCAGTTTAATCGTTCCGGAGGCAAAGTTACGTGGGTTTGCATAGGGAATCTCTCCATTTTCTAGGCGTTCACTATTGAGCTTTTCAAAGGCTGCCCTATGCATAAAAACCTCTCCTCTAATTTCAAATATCTCAGGGAAACCGTTTTTTCTTAATTTGTTCGGAACACTTTTGATAGTACGTACATTAGCGGTAACTTCGTCACCTTGTGTTCCATCTCCTCGGGTAACACCTTTTGTTAATACTCCATGCTCATAGGTGAGGCTAATCGACAAACCATCAAACTTTAATTCACAAACATATTCAAAATCATCGCCGAGCACTTTCCGTATTCTTGCATCGAAATCATGTAGCTCCCCCTCATTATACGTGTTGCTTAAAGAAAGCATCGGCCATTTATGACGTACAGTTCTGAATTGTTTTGTAATATCTCCACCAACTTTTTGTGTAGGCGAGTCTGGATCCAAAAGCGCTGGATACTCTTTTTCCAATGCAGCTAATTCGGACAGTTTTTGGTCGAAATCAAAGTCAGATATACTCGGCTGAGCTAAAACATAGTATTTGTAATTATGCTCATTTAACTCTTTAATGAGCGTTTCTATGCGTTTGGCTATATCATTTGTTGACATATGCGAAGTTAAGAAATTTCCTGTAGTTTACTAGAAACCTGAATTCGATTATTATTATCGACTCAGAACGCTTTGAAATGGTTAGATTCAACTGAAAAGAACGAAGGAATGGCATCAGATATTATGCCCAAAAAGCTCAATGTCTTCTACTGTATTTGAAATGTCAGTGTGGTAAGATATTTATAAGAATAGGGGAAATAAAAGATCGAACGAGACGGAGTGCTGTCATCTTAAAAAAAAAGCCCTTAAGGGCTTTTTTTATTCATTAAATTTGCGCTTTGGCCTTTTATAAAGTACAGTGGCAATAATGGTTATTAACAGTACCCCAACAACTATGTAAATAATCGCCTTTGGAGTACTATATTCTTCCCCATCACCGATCGATTGGTTTGCCAATACTAAATTCGAATAAATCACTGCCGCCATCACTAATAATAAATTTTTCATTTCCTTATCCCTCCTTGATTTTATTAAATTAAAAAACACTAAATGTGATTTTCAGGTTTTTGGTACTGATATAAAAATAAATATAGAGAAAAATAAAATGTAAAGCAAATTTTTTAACATTTTTAACTATTTGTTGCATAGGTATATACGTTTTCAATTTTTGGTTTTTAAAAATTCACGTAATACATACTGAAGTATACCCTCGTTTTTATAATATTCAACTTCAATTACGGAATCAAATCTCGCATGTGCATTAAATTCAATGATTTCACCGTCCTTTTTCTTTGCAATTACCTTTAGTTGCTTATGTGGTTGTAGATTGTCTGCAAGTCCTTCAATCGTGAATAATTCAGTTCCATCTAATGACAAGGAAGCAGCATTGGTTCCCTCTGGAAATTCAAGTGGAGCTATTCCCATGCCGACTAAATTGCTTCGATGAATACGTTCAAAGCTTTCTGCTATAACAGCTTTAACGCCCAATAGACTGGTTCCTTTTGCTGCCCAATCTCGGGATGAACCGCTCCCATATTCTTTACCTGCAAGTATAATGAGGGGTATGTTTTCATTAATGTAGTCGCGCGAGGCTTCATAAACTGATTTAACCTCACCAGAGGGGAAATGAGTAGTATAACCTCCTTCTTTGGTGCTGATTTTATTTTTAATTCGAACGTTGGCGAAGGTGCCGCGCATCATTACTTCATGATTTCCTCTTCTTGAACCGTAGGAATTAAAATCTTTTGCTTCTACTCCTTTTTCCTGTAGGTATTTTCCTGCAGCACTATCAGGCTTAAAAGATCCTGCAGGTGAAATATGGTCGGTAGTGACCGAGTCGCCAAGATACAACAGTACTCTTGCTTCTTTTATATCAGTTACTTGTCGGGGTTCAGCACTAATATTCTTGAAAAATGGGGCCTCCTGAATGTAAGTGGATTTGTTGTTCCATTCGTAGTTGTTTCCAGTTGGAGCAGCCAGATTTTGCCACTGTTCATTTCCATCAAAGATCACATCATACACATCTTTAAAGTCTTGCTGCTTCACAGATGCTTCAATGGCCTTATTGATTTCCTCTTGGGAAGGCCATATATCTCTTAAGTAGACCGGCTCCCCATTGGGATCTAAACCTATTGGGTCATTAAATATATCTACATCTATTCGTCCAATTAGTGCATAAACAACTACCAACATGGGAGAGGCTAGGAAATTCATTTTTACTTGTGGATGCACACGTGCTTCGAAGTTTCGATTTCCGCTCAGTATAGAGGAAACTACTAAATCTGCTTTATCTATTGCTTCTGCAATATGAGGTGGGAGAGGCCCGCTATTGCCGATGCAAGAGGTACATCCATATCCTACATGGTGAAATCGAAGTGCTTCAAGGTCTTCCAGTAAGCCAGACCTTTTTAAATACTCAGTCACCACCTTTGAGCCAGGTGCTAAACTTGTTTTGACCCACGACTTCGTTCTCAGTCCTCTTTCTATAGCTTTACGTGCTACCAAACCCGCGCCTAACATTACGGCCGGGTTTGATGTATTTGTACAGCTTGTAATAGCGGCAATTACAAGAGAGCCATCACTTAATACATATTGCTGGTTATTGTTGATAATACGAACAGTTTTTAACTCATCTGATTTAACCTGTATTTGCGTGTTTCCATGAGTATTTGATTGCGCGTATTCAGTCCCGGATCCCCCTTCAGAAATCCAGGTATTTACTTCTCTATTTTTGTAAGGAACATAAGATCGACTATATTCCTCATTTAACAATTCCCCAAACTTCTTAAATAAATCTTTAATCAGAATTTTGTCTTGAGGACGTTTGGGACCTGCAACGGTTGGTTCGAGAGAATCTAAATCTAATGTTAAAACGTCTGTGTAAATAATTGCTTCCTCATCGCTACGCCAAAGCATGTTTTCTTTGCAGTATGCTTCTACTAGGCCAATATGTTCAGGCGTGCGGTTTGTACGCCGCATGTAGTCTAAGGTTTGATGATCAATTGGAAAGTAAGTAACCGTGCAGCCAAACTCCGGCGACATGTTGGAGATTGTTGCCCTGTCGGTGACAGTTAGATGGTCTAGTCCGCTTCCAAAAACTTCCACAAATTTGCCTACCACTCCATAATCTCTAAGTAGTTTTGTAATGGCTAATACCATATCCGTAGCGGTACATCCTTCTGGTATTCTACCTGTTAATTTTAACCCAATTACTTGAGGGCAAGTGAAATAAATAGGCTGCCCTAACATGGCGGCTTCTGCTTCAATACCACCAACACCCCACCCTAATACACCTATTCCGTTTACCATTGGTGTATGTGAATCCGTGCCAACCAAAGTATCTGGGAAGTACCATCCGTCTCTGTCAATAACGCCTTTTGCGAGATACTCTAAGTTCACCTGATGACAAATACCCATACCCGGTGGAACTACGGTAAAATTATCTAAGCCTTTTTGCGCCCATTTTAACAACTGATATCTTTCTGCGTTTCTTTCGTATTCTAATTCGACATTCTTACTGTAAGCATAATCCGTTCCGAAATAATCTACCTGAACCGAATGATCAATTACTAGATCAACTGGTATGGCAGGATTTATTTTGTCTCCATTCTTTCCTTTTCTAACTACCTCTGCTCTGATAGATGCAATATCTACTACTGCAGGTACTCCGGTGAAATCTTGCATTAATACTCTAGCCGGCTTGAACGGGATTTCCTTGTCTGTGCCACTTGGAAGCCAGTTTACTAGTGTTTCTTGGTGCTCGTCAGTTATCGAAAAGCCATCGTGGTTACGAATAACATTTTCTAGCAGTATGCGGATAGAAAAAGGGAGTAGGTTAATTGATTTTCCTTCTGCTTGAAGTTGTGTCAAAGAGGCTATTTTCTTATTCATTTTTGCTTAGTTTCAGTGTTATGATAAA